>CALRLJ020000115.1:0-9697 GCA_943368635.1 Sediminibacterium ginsengisoli
TCGAGATCGGCTCCGAGGCTTCGGTGTCCGATGCTTTCCGCTGGACCGGCTTGACGTCCGTTGATTTCAGTTCGGCAGACTTCACTGCGGCTACGTTGATTTCAGGCAGTGTTGCAGCCGGTGCTGCATTCGACGCCTTGATGTCGATGATCGCCGCGTCGGGTGCCTTGCTGTCAGGTGTCGTGATGCCGGGAGCCTTGGCGGCCTCAACTGGCGCGTCCGGCCTGACCGCAGCCTCGATGCTGGCCTGCGCGTTCAGCGGTGCGGCGTGTTCGGCGGCGGGCGCGCTCGCAGGAGCAGTTTCGGTGACGGCAACGCCGTTGTCCTGTGTCGCCGCGGTGTCCTGTGTCGAAGTCTTGTCCTGTGGCGGAGCCTCGACTTGTTTTGTCTCCGGGGCATCGGTGGCCGAGGGTGCAATCGCATCAGGAAGAATTGCAGCCGGCTGAGGGCGGGTTGCCTCAAGCTGCAAGACGTCCCTGCGCAGTGTTTCGGGCAGCGGCTTGGTCGACGGCGCCTCGATCCGCAGCATTGCCAGGATCGGCGTGGTCTCAAGCCGTGGCGCCTGAGGCGTGAACGGGGTGAGCAGCGGCTGTTGCGCCAGCCGCCACGACGGCAGGCTGGCGAATTCCTCATGCGCAGCGCGCAGCAACGCCGCAGCACCAAGGCCGAAGACCAGAATGGAAATCGCCAGCACGGTCGTCGCGAACAGGAGGCGGAAGCCGGGGAGCATGTTGTCGTATCCTGCCTTCGGCGGCTTTGGCGCGAGGGCCATTGAGCCGGAACGAAACGCTTGGAGCCAGAACGGAACGCTTGCGAACGCTGGAAACGCGACACCGGAACAGGACGCCGGAAACAGGATCGGGAACACGGCCGACAGGCCGCAAAAGGCACGAATCAGACCCGAAGAATCGGCCCGGAAAGAAGGATAGCGCACACCGCGAAATTGCCCGAAAAAAGTTCGGCTGGGGCTGGGGACTGCCTCACATTGCCGGGAACCTGTTGCCCGGTTGCAATCTCGCGAAAAAGTCAGCCATTTCCGGCGCTTTTTTTCAATCAATGTCTTGAATGCGCCGCTATCCTGCGCGAACTGCCATTAACGATGCGGTGGCGGGTTCGCGCTATAAAAGGGGCATGATGTTCAATCGCCTTTCCAAGGTTTCCGGCCGGTCTTTTGCGACGGGTTTTGCGGTGTTCACGGTGGCTGGTCTGGCAGGGTCGCCGATCGCCTTGATCTCGGTCGCGTCCGCGCAATCCTATCCGCCGCCGCCCGGCTATTCGCAGCCGCTGCAGCCGACGCCTTATGACGCGCGCGACAACCGCGGCGTTCCGGATTTCGACCGGCTCGATGGCGACGACCGTGGCCCCACGGCGCTGTCGCCTCCGGGCTATCAGCAGCAGCCAAATTACCAGCAGTCCGCGCCGCAGCAGCAAAGCTATCAGCAGCCGGGTCTGGACCCGCGCGGCCCGGTGATGTCGCCGGACGATCCGCGCTATGGTCGCCCGACGGTTTATTCGGCGCCAGCACCCGGCAATCCGGATCGCGGCCCGGCCCCGATCTATACCGAACGCGGTCCCGATCAGGACGGGCGCTCGATGCGTCCGCCCGGCGGCATCGATGGCAGCGCGACCGGCGCGGTTCAGCCGCAGCAGGGTCAGGCGCCCGGTCCCGATGGACGCCCCGTCGTGCTGTCAGCGCTTCCGGCCGACGAGCAGCCCGAGGTCGGTCCGCGCAAGGAACTGGAGCCGCGCCTGCGCCGTCAGGAAGTCAGCTATCAGACCAAGGAGCCGGCCGGCACGATCATCGTCGATACGCCGAACACGCAGCTCTATTACATTCTCGGCCATGGCCGTGCGGTCCGCTACGGCGTGCGCGTCGGCCGCGACGGCTTCACCTGGACCGGCGTGCAGAAGATCACCCGCAAGGCGGAGTGGCCGGATTGGCATCCGCCGACGGAAATGATCGAGCGCCAGCCCTATCTGCCGCGCTTCATGGCCGGCGGCGACGGCAATCCGCTCGGCGCGCGCGCGATGTATCTCGGCTCGACCGTGTACCGCATCCACGGCACCAACCAGCCCTCGACCATCGGCAAGTTCGTGTCGTCGGGTTGTATCGGCATGCTCAATGAAGATGTCACCGATCTGTTCGAGCGCGTAAAGGTCGGCACCCGCGTGGTGGTTCTTCCGGGCGGCAAGCCGCCTGAAACCAACGTGACGGCGTCCGCGCAGCAGGTGCCCGGCGCTCCGGCGTCCGTCGGCGGCCCGCAGCAGAGCGCGCCGGTTGGTGTTCCGGGTCAGGGACCGACGGTTGTGCCGCCGATGCCTGCGCCGGTCACGATCCGGTAAGCGGCAATTTCAGATTGAATGCAAAAAGCCCGGCAGAAATGCCGGGCTTTTTGTCGCGAACCACATACTGGTTTGTGCGTTGTCCAACCTGTAATTTGATCGCGGCGAACAGGGACGGATTCTCATGGCAAAGAACAAAAGCACGATCTGCGTCTGGTATGACAAGGACGCTGAGGAAGCCGCGAAGTTTTACGCGAGCGTGTTCCCGGACAGCAAAGTCAACGCCGTGCATAAGGCGCCGAGCGATTATCCCTCCGGCAAGAAGGGTGACACCATCACGGTGGATTTCACCGTCGCTGGCATTCCCTATATCGGCCTCAACGGCGGGCCGACCTTCAAGCACAACGAAGCGTTCTCAATCTGCATCGCGACCGACGATCAGGCTGAGACCGACAAATACTGGAACGCCATCGTCGGCAATGGCGGGCAGGAAAGCGCCTGCGGCTGGTGCAAGGATAAATGGGGCGTGTCGTGGCAGATCACGCCGCGCGTTCTGACCGATGCGATGGCCAGGGGCGGCGAGGAAGCGCAGCGCGCATTCACGGCGATGATGGACATGAAGAAAATCGACGTCGCGACAATCGAGAAGGCCGTGCGGGGGTGAACGCCGGAACTCCGTTTCGTGTCGCAGCTTGAATCGCCTTGCAGTCTGCCGATCCGCAAGGCAAGGGGCCGGAGCGTCGCGACAACAAGTCGATTGATCTGTTAGCTGATCACCCGCACAGGCCTGCCATCGAGCCATGCTGCGATGTCATCGACCATGTCGCCGTAGTAGCGGCGGTAGTTGACTTCGGTGACGTAGCCGAGATGCGGCGTCAGCACGACGTTGTCGAGCTTGCGCAGCGGATCGTCCACCGGCAGCGGCTCGACCGAAAACGTATCCAGCCCCGCGCCCGCGATCTTTCGCTTTTGCAGAATATCCAGCAACGCTGCTTCATCGACAATCGGTCCGCGCGCGGCGTTGACCAGATAGCTGGTCGGCTTCATGCGTTCGAGGTCGGCGCGTGTCACCAGCCCGCGCGTGCGCTTGCTCAGGATCAGGTGGATGGTCACGATGTCGGCGGTGGCGAACAGTTCGTCCTTGCTGGCGTAGCTCACGCCCGCTTCCGCGCAGGCCTCCGGCGTCAGGTTCTGGCTCCAGGCAATCACGTTCATGCCGAGCGCCTTGGCAACCGTCGCCACCTTCGTCCCCAACTTGCCGAGGCCGACGACGCCGAGGGTCATGCCGTCGACGTCCTGTCCCATGGTGGTCTGCCACGGCTCGCCCGCATGCATCCGGGCGTTCTCGAAGCCGATCTTGCGGGTCAGTTCCAGCATCAGGCCAATGGTGATACCCACGGTGGCATTGCCGACACCGCCGGTGCCGCAGACCACGATGCCGCGCTCCTTAGCCGTCTCCAGATCGAACGCGGCGTTGCGCATTCCGGAGGTCAGAAGCAGTTTCAGGTTCGGCAGCGCGGTCAGCACCTCGCGGCTGAACGACGTGCGCTCGCGCATGGCGCAGACGATCTCGAATTCCTTCAGCGCGCGCACGGCTTCGTCCGATGAGGCGAACGGCTTGTCGAACACGGTGATGTCGATCTTGTCCTTGAGCGGGGACCAGTCCGCGAATGTCAGTGCGACGTTCTGATAGTCGTCGAGGATTGCGCAGCGGTGCCGCATGCCGAGTCCCGTCCCGTTTGCTGATCCGCCACGGAGAGCTCCGGGCGTGGAACCGATGGTCGCGCGCAATCACGGCTGGCGCAAGCGCATCCCGTGCATGGCGTTCAGTTGCTGGGAGAGCAGATCAGGGGGTAGGGGTCACGCCGCGCTTGGCCGCGCAGGCTGGACCCGGGCCGCGCATATAATGCTGTTCCGGGCGGTACGGATTGAAGGCGGCCTGCAGGAACAGGCGGGCAAATTCCGTGATGTGCGCGATCCATCCCGTGGCGGCAGAGGCGCCTTCAGGGCCTTCCGCAGTGTGGGTCGGGAGCGATGTAATATGTGTCGTCATGGCCGTTTCTCGGCGCTCTTATCGATGCTTCGTGTGACGCCTGTATGTGGGTCGTGGCGCCAGTCCACAGGGTTCGAACCGGCACCTTGGGCGGAATCGATTAAAAAGCGGTATTTGGATCGATGCTTGCGGAAAATCCGGCGGTTAGGCTTTCCAAATCGTGACCGCGCGACAGCTCCTTGAGGACGCGGGCCGGACGCAAAACCGGTTTCCACTTTTGCTGGCCCGCTACCCGGTTGCCCTTTGCCGCCCCCACCGCTACATCAGGCAGCAGCAAATCCCCCGACAAACGCACGTTTTAAGGACCACCAAAGGATCACGATGGCTCGCCAGTTCGTCTACTTCATGCAGGGTCTGACCAAGGCTTATCCCACCCGCAAGGTGCTCGATAACGTGCATCTGTCGTTTTATCCGGACGCCAAGATCGGCGTGCTCGGCGTCAACGGCTCGGGCAAGTCGACGCTGCTCAAGATCATGGCCGGTCTCGACAAGGACTATAACGGCGAGGCGTGGGTCGCCGAGGGCGCGCGGGTCGGTTACCTCGAACAGGAACCGCAGCTCGATCCCGCTCTGACCGTGCGCGAGAACGTGATGCTCGGCGTCGCCAAGCAGAAGGCGATCCTCGACCGTTACAACGAACTGGCGATGAACTACTCCGACGAGACCGCCGACGAGATGACCAAGCTGCAGGACGAGATCGAGTCCGCCGGCCTGTGGGATCTCGACAGCAAGGTCGATCAGGCGATGGACGCGCTGCGCTGTCCGCCGGACGATGCGGATATTTCCAAACTCTCGGGCGGTGAAAAGCGCCGCGTCGCGCTGTGCCGCCTGCTGCTCGATCAGCCGGACCTGCTGCTGCTGGATGAGCCGACAAACCATCTCGACGCGGAATCCGTCTCGTGGCTCGAAGGCCATCTGCGCAATTACCCCGGCGCGATCCTGATCGTGACCCATGACCGCTACTTCCTCGACAACGTGACCAGCTGGATTCTCGAGCTCGACCGCGGCAAGGGCATTCCCTACGAGGGCAATTACTCGCAGTGGTTGGTGCAGAAGCAGAAGCGGCTGGCGCAGGAAGGCCGCGAGGACGTCGCGCACCAGAAGACGCTGGAGCGCGAACAGGAGTGGATCGCTTCATCTCCGAAAGCCCGTCAGGCCAAATCCAAGGCGCGCTACCAGCGCTATGAGGATTTGCTCAAGCAGGCCGCCGACAAACAGACGCAAACCGCGCAGATCACCATTCCGGTGGCCGAGCGCCTCGGCCAGAACGTGGTCGACTTCGAGGGTCTCTCGAAAGGCTTCAGCGATCGCCTGCTGATCGACAACCTGACCTTCAAGCTGCCGCCGGGCGGCATTGTCGGCGTGATCGGCGCCAACGGCGCGGGCAAGACCACGCTGTTCAAGATGATTACCAAGCAGGAGACGCCGGACGCGGGCACCATCACGGTGGGCGAGTCGGTGCATCTCGGTTACGTCGACCAGTCGCGCGACGCGCTCGACGGCAAGAAGACCGTGTGGGAGGAAATCTCCGGCGGCAACGACCAGATCCTGCTCGGCAAGCGTGAGGTGAACTCACGCGGCTATTGTTCGTCGTTCAACTTCAAGGGCGCGGACCAGCAGAAGAAGGTCGGCGCGCTGTCCGGCGGCGAACGCAACCGCGTGCATCTGGCCAAGATGCTCAAGTCCGGCGCCAACGTCCTGCTTCTCGACGAGCCGACCAACGATCTCGACGTCGATACGCTGCGCGCGCTGGAAGAGGCGCTGGAGGATTTCGCCGGTTGTGCTGTTATCATCAGCCATGACCGCTGGTTCCTCGACCGCATCGCCACCCACATGCTCGCGTTCGAAGGCGACAGCCATGTCGAATGGTTCGAGGGCAACTTCCAGGATTACGAGAAGGACAAGATGCGCCGTCTCGGCCAGGACTCGGTGATCCCGCACCGCGTGAAGTACAAGAAGCTGACGCGGTGAGCGTTTCGCTGGACAGCGATCTCGATGCGCAGGAGCGGGCGCTCCTTGCCATGGATGTTGCTTGGGTCCAGTGGCGCTCGGCGTTCCGGCAGAAGCTTGTCGCCCGTGGCGACCGGCCAGTGCGAAGCATTTTCGAAGCGGACATGATCTTCGCCATCGTCGCACACCATGCGCTGAAGGGGCGGCCGGTCACGCTCAAGGAGCTTGCGACTTACTTCGGATCGATCGCAACCGAGGCGACGGTGTGCCGCCATATCGACGACATGGTGACGAACGGTCTGGTGGAGCGCCGCCTCGACGCGAACGACCGCCGGCGCATGTTCCTGATACCGACGCGGCGGCTCGAAGGCATCGGTCATCAATTCGAACAAGCGCGGCTGCGCATCATGCGCGAGCACGGGTTTGTGTGGAACGGCGGCAACAGCACGGGGTAAAGGTTGGTGGGGGACGACGACAAGAAAGTGACGTCCGAGGAAATCGGCGCAAGTCCGGCAGTCACATTCAATCTCGACGATTGTACGATCGATGCGCAGGAACGCGCCGCGCTGGCCATCGATGTCGCCTATGTGCAGTGGCGCGCGGATTTTCGCCGCACGGTGATTGCCGCCGGGGTCCTGAACCGGCCATGGCGCAGCGTGTTTGAGGCCGACATGATGTTCAGCATCGTCGCGCATCGCTGGCTGGCCGGACGCGCGATCACGCACAAGGAGCTGGCGACCTATTTCGAACTGTTCGTGACAGAGGCGACCGTCTCGCGGCATCTCGACGATATGGAAGAAAGCGGCATGATCATTCGTCAGGTTGATCCGGGCGACCGTCGCCGAATCTTCCTGTTGCCGACCCGGCGGCTCGAGACCATTGGCCACGGATACCTGCAGGCGCGGATTCGCATCATGCGCGAACACGGATTTGTGTGGACCGGCGGCGATGCAATCGACAACAAAACTGCAATCGATCCTGCGTGAACGCTGCGGCGTGTGCCGCTAAGGAATGATCTTTCCATCCAGAGGGACAGATCATGGTTACACGTTTCATTGCATTTGCGCTGACGCTTCTGCTGCTGACACCCGGCTCGATACTCCACGCGCAGGAAGGCTCCAAATCCGCACGCGCGGCAAAGCGCGCCGCGGAAGAGCGCGTCAAGCGATGCCAGGATGCCGTTGCCAATGCACAGGCGGCCGACGTGGGAACGTCCGTGCTGTCAAGCGCGGTCGGATTTCTGCCGTTCGGAAGTGCCGCCGCCAGCGCTGCGGCAAACATCGGCACCAGTGCGGCCGGTGAAATCGCCCGGCGGAAGGCTGCGGCGGATGTGCAGGGCAACTGCTGATTCCGCGCCGATACGGCCTCGTGGAATCTGGCCATCGCCGATCGGGTGACGTACAAACGTCTCCCGAAGCGGTGGAGCGCCACGATGTCCGACTGGGATGCGCAGCAATACCTGAAGTTCGAGGACGAGCGGACGCGGGCTGCGCGCGATCTGCTGGCGCAGATTCCGGTTCAGGATGCGCGGGGCGTGGTCGACATCGGCTGCGGGCCGGGGAATTCCACCGAGCTGCTTGCCCGGCGCTGGCCGCAGGCAAAGATCACCGGCATCGATACATCCGCGGATATGCTGCGTCAGGCGCGCGAGCGGCTGCCGCAGGCGACCTTCGTCGAGGCCAATATTTCGCATTGGGCGCCGCCCGCCGGAACCGACGTGCTGTTCGCCAACGCGATCTTCCAGTGGGTGCCGAACCATATCAAGCAGTTGATGCGCCTTGCCATGGCGCTGCCGATTGGCGGCGCGCTGGCGGTGCAGATGCCTGACAACATGGACGAGCCGTCGCATATCTTGATGCGCGAGGTCGCGCGCCTGCCGCAGTTTCATGCCCAGCTTGCGCATGTGCTTGAGGCGAGGGACCATCTGCCGAAACCCGGCGTCTACTACGACGCGATGCGGCCGATCTGCCAGCGCATCGACATCTGGCACAGCGTCTATAACCATGTGCTCGACGATGCCTCTGCGATTGTCGAATGGGTGAAGGGGACAGGGCTTCGCCCGTTTCTCGATCCGCTGGAAATCCCGGAGCGCAAGGATTTCATCGAGGCCTACACGGCGCGGATCGCGGCCGCCTATCTGCCGCAGGCCGACGGCAAGGTGCTGCTCCGGTTTCCGCGGCTGTTCATCGTCGGGGTGAAATAGCGCGGCTCGCCCACAAATCTGACGCGATGATGTCGGAACAAAAAAATCGCTGCGGTTAAACGCCGCGACGCGCGCGGCTCGACAGAATCGGACATTCTCCCTAGCTGAATACCGTCAGTTGACCGCCAGCCGGAGCACTTCCCAAAATGAGCATGACCCCCGAAACGCCTCTCCCGCCGCGTGGCGTGACTGGCCTGCGCCCGATCCCGATGCTGATCTTCGGATCGCGCTGGCTGCAGCTTCCGCTTTATGTCGGCCTGATCGTTGCGCAGGGTGTCTATGTCATCCTGTTCCTGAAAGAGCTGTGGCATCTGATCCAGCATTCGTTCGATTTCTCCGAGCAGCAGATCATGTTGGTGGTGCTCGGGCTGATCGACGTGGTGATGATCTCCAACCTTCTGGTGATGGTGATCGTCGGCGGTTACGAAACCTTCGTGTCGCGGCTCAACCTGCAAGGCCATCCCGACGAGCCGGAATGGCTCAGTCACGTCAATGCCAGCGTGCTCAAGATCAAACTGGCGATGGCCATTATCGGCATCTCGTCGATCCACCTGTTGCGCACCTTCATCGAGGCGGGCAATCTCGGCGGCGCGGGCCGCACCACCAATTACACCGAGGCTGGTGTGATGTGGCAAACCATCATCCACGGCATGTTCATCGTCTCGGCGATCGGCATCGCCTATGTCGACAAGATCTCGAACCTGCCGGTGCTGGCGCCGAGCGGTGAGGGCGCGCATAACGGACACGGACACGGCAAGCATTGATGCCGTAATCGGAAAGACAACGTCATTGCGAGCGAAGCGAAGCAATCCGGCTCCTGGAACCGATAAGAACTGGATTGCTTCGTCGCGAGCGCTCCTCGCAATGACGGCCGTGTTGACGATCCTGTTGTCGTCGCCATCTGCCTTCGCCGCCGATGCGGCGTTCACGCAGTTCATCGCGTCTCTGTGGACGGACGCCCAGAGCGCCGGCGTCTCGCGCGCGACGTTCGATCGTGAGACGCGCGGGCTGGAGCCGGATTACAAGCTGCCGGATCTGCTGCTGCCGGGCCGTCCGAAGACCGGCGCGCCGTCGCAGGCCGAGTTCGTGCAGGTGCCGGCGGACTATGTGAAGGAAGCATCGATCGAACGGCTTGCGGGCGAGGGGCGGCGTCTGGGTGTGCAGCATCGCGCCACGCTGGCCGCCATCGAGCAGCGCTTCGGCGTGCC
>CALRLJ020000116.1:0-9670 GCA_943368635.1 Sediminibacterium ginsengisoli
GTCAAAGGCTACCTAAGCAATTGTTAGATACGGCGGAATTTTCACTCTGACGGGGTGTGCAAATTGCCGCAGTGGAACCGGCATTGGCCCAGCGCGTTGACCTTCCGGAGGAGCCTCCGGTGACTAACGGTCATGTTGGCGGTGCAGCAAAATTGGAAAAGAACGAGCGGACGCGCATGGTCCGCAGCGTCGCAGTGTTTATGGCCGCAGTTACAGGACTGCTGGTTATTGCCTTCGTTGTGGTGAACTCGCTTGGCGGTACGAAGCAACTCGACGAAGCCACGCTTGCGTGCGCGACCAAGCTTTACAGTCCCTACAACCCGAAGAACCTGCAGCAGTGCAAGGCTGTTTGCCTCGCCTGCAATGCGGGAGTGCAGACGACATGTTCGACCTCATGCACCCTCAGGGGTGCGCGGTAAGGCATAGCGCGCGGTCAGGAATGATCCGTCATCGGCAGCTATCCGCGTCGCTCCGGCAAATCGTTTTTTTGTGCCGACAATGGTCAACGACGGACGCTGATGGCTTGCGCGCGGCCGCTTCTCGTTTTCTTATAAGCTAAATAACGATCACCGGCCTGATCCGGGGTGCAAGAGGCGGGAAACAGGGTAGGGAGCAAATGAAGCGGTACATCATCTTTGCAGCGATCGGCCCTTTGGTGGCTGGCTTCTTCCTGCTCATCCTCGGAACGCCTGCCGGATACTGGGACGGCCCCAATGTTGTAGGAAAGCTGTTCAAGGTGCTGCTCATGACCATCCCGTACAATTACCTGTTCGGGATTATCCCGGCCCTGATGATTGGCGCGGTCGATGATATTTTCCTGCACGTCAGGAAAATCGGCCCGGTCCTTCGCATGGTATTGACCGGTTTCGTTGCTTTCGCAGCGACGGCCGTCCTTTATGGAACGCTGGGCACGGAGACCGGCCTCAAGCATTACATCCTTTACGGGCTTGTCGGATTCATTCCGGCGGTTATCTCGTCATGGCTCGCAAACAAGTACGATAAAGCCGGCGCCGTAAGGCGGGCCGCGCTGAACGCTTGATATTGCTGGGTCCGAACGACGGCCGAGCGGAACTGGGGATATCGCGGTTATTGCGAGATGCAACTTCACATCCGCGATTGCCGTCTTATATTAAGCATTCCGAAAACAACGAAAGGAGGTGGTCCAGTGTCTCATTCCAAGCGCTGTCACCTCGCTGAGGCCGCCCGCTAAGCTCGCAAGAGCTTCGGACAGGGCGGTCTTTCCGCCTGGTTCAGCGAGAATAGGAGGGACGCGTTGAGCACTGCTCGGCGCGTCCTTTTTGTTGGTATGGCGAATTCAAGCCGGCTTCCGCATCGCAGCTGCGCGGCATGAACAATCAAATCAATTTAGATGGTTATGTTGGGCTTGGCGGAAGGGGTGTCCGCCCAATTCGTTGTCCAACACCGTCCAATAACGTCCAGGAAGTGCCTGCGGCACAGAGACTTTACAGATTCACGTTTGTCCGGCAGAATCCGACCAAATCCAGCTCCATCCCACATTGAATGTGGGTCAACCTGATGGCCGCTGCGAATTGGGCTTCCTGTCATGAAACGCACCGGCAAGCATCCCGACAAGGCTCTCACCCCCGTCCGTATCAACGCGCTCAAAGTCGCCGGTCGCTACGCTGATGGCAACGGCCTGTATCTTGTCGTCGATCCGTCCGGCGCCAAACGCTGGATCCTGCGGACCATGGTGCAGGGCAGGCGGCGCGACATCGGCTTAGGAAGTTTGCGGTTGGTCAGCTTGGGCGAGGCCCGTGAGGCTGCTCGGACGCATCGCAAGCTCGCCCGAGACGGCGGCAACCCGCTGGCCGAGCGCCGGCGGGCCCGGGCGGTGATCCCGACCTTCGAGGACCTGGCGCGGACCGTCCACGGCCAGCACAAGGCCGGCTGGAAGAACGCCAAGCACGGCGAGCAGTGGATCACCACGCTCAAGACCTACGCCTTCCCAGCCCTGGGCAACGTCCCAGTCGATCAGATCGGGACGCCCGAGGTGTTGCGCGCCCTGGCGCCCATCTGGCTCCCGAAGCCCGAGACCGCGCGGCGGGTCCGCCAGCGCATCGGCACGGTTCTCGACTACGCCAAGGCGGCCGGGTATCGCAGCGGTGGCAATCCGGTCGAAGGCATCGCCAAAGCCCTGCCACGCCAGCCCGACCGCCGGGACCATCATGCGGCGATGCCCTATACCGAGGTCGCCGGATTTGTTAGCCGGCTGCAGGCTGAGGAAGGCGGGACGGGCGTCGCCTTGGCGCTCGAGTTCTTGATCCTGACAGCGGCGCGGACCGGCGAGGTGCTCGGCGCCAAATGGTCCGAGATCGATCTGGAGCAGGGCACCTGGATCATTCCCGACAACCGCATGAAGGCCGGCCGCGAACACCGCGTCCCGCTGACCGCCCGTGCCGTCGAGCTTCTACAGGCGGCGCAAGCTCTCGGCAAAAAGAGCGAGTTTGTATTCCCTGGGCGGACCAGCACGCGACCAATGTCGAACATGGCCTTCCTGATGCTGATGCGACGGTTGAACATCGACTACACGGTGCACGGATTTAGGTCGTCGTTTCGCGATTGGGCGTCCGAGCGCACCGGTTTCAGCCGGGAAATTTGCGAAGCAGCTCTCGCGCACATGGTGAAAGATCGAACCGAAGCCGCCTATCGGCGCGGCGATCTGTTCGAGAAACGCCGTGAGCTTATGACAGGCTGGGCCGCTTACGTGTTGTCATCAGAAGAGAAGGTCGTGCCCATCCGCCGTGTGTCGTGACGCGCGAACGCGATCACAAACATGCGTTACCGTGTGCAGATAACGCATTTTCTTCTTCTCCTTGAGACCATTACGGGATTTCTGGCCGGTTCAGGCGTGACAGGGCAATAAATAGCAGCAAGCTCCGCTAGGGTGCAGGGCAATGTGTGCGGTTTGCGTGCTGATTTGTTCTTTAGCTGTTCTCGCTTAATTGCCCTCAAGTGCACGTTGAAGATAATGCGCTGGACGGCAGATTAGCCTCATCAATAGGAGGCTATTGTGACGCTCGAAATGATGTCAATCGAACAACTCGCCGAACTGCACGAACAGGTGAATACCCTGCTGGCCGATAAGGTTTCAGCCCGCCAGGCCGAGCTTTCAGGCGAGTCCGAAACGCTTGCCGCGCTCATCGCTCAGTCCGCTGGGAAAAGCGCTCCACAGATCCGCCCAAAGCGTCCGGTGAAATATCGGTACCGTCAAAACGAATGGTCAGGCGTCGGCACCATGCCGGCCTGGCGAAAGCTCTGGGGGATGACCTGGAGAACTACCGGGTGTAACGGCGCCAAAGCCCATCGGTGTCGAAGAAGTTGATCGTGACACTCGGATTGTGAAACTTCGCGAATTCACTTGCCGGTCCATGGCAGAGTTCGATCACAGCTTCGGCCGGACGTATGTGAGGTCCAATCAAGTGATGTCGATCTTCAGCGTGATGGTGTGTTGGAACGGCTGGTCCTCGTCGCCGATGATCTTGTCCCGCACCTTGCCGTAGGCGCGCTCAATTAGCAGCTTCGCCCACTTCTCGTCGCCCTGAAGAGCCTGCAAAGTGCCGACGATCAGCAACGCATCCAGCAACTGGCGATCATCTCCCACGGCAGAACGAATTGTTTCTGCTATCGCTTCGGAAAAAGCTTCATCGCCCTCCAGCAGACGGCGGATGCGGCTTTCGAAGTTGAGAATTCCTTTGGGGGCGCCCAGCAGGGTTACCAGATTGGCCCGGCAAAAACGGCGTACCAACAGGGCGACCGTCAGGTCGTTTTGCCGCTGATGCTCCACTGTTCTTCACGCCCTATTATGCGCACGCAAAAGCTGGTATTGGCAAGCTTTTTCAACTTTGCAGTGAGTCCTATGGCAGAGACCCTTTTTACCGGCACGCCGATAAGCGTCCTCACCGACATGACACAGCGCAACTTAGATCAGGAAATCGTATCGCTATCGAACGACGCCGTTCTCGGAACAAAGCTTGATGACCTCGTTGCATACTTCGTCGATAAGCACTCAATCAGTGTACCGGTTCTGCACACCGATAATCTGGAGTTCACACCACAAGAAGGGCTGATAGGCCACGACGGCCAGCCGACGACTGCTTATACCCTTCACATCGCTTATTCGGGCGACCAGGGCATGTTCAGATATATGCCGCCTGTTACGCCAGCCAAGTACGTCACGGGTTCAATCACCGCGGCCGAAATTCTGCTCTATGCGGGCGGCTCGATGTCCCCAGACGCGGTCAATAAGAAGTTCGACGAAGAGGTCGCAATCGTTGAGGAGAACCTTAGACGGATACGGGCGGATGTTGATCGGTTCAATTCTGCTCTGCCGCAAATCATCAGACCCCGCCTAGACAGCCGGCTCCGCCAGGCTCAACAGTCCAGGCAGACCACGTCCGGCATCAAATTCAGAATGCGCAAGGTCGAGAACGCGCCACAAACCTATAAGCTTCCAGACAAGCCCCGCAAGGTAGCCCCTGTGGTGGTCAAAAAAACATCGACCGAAACCGAGGTCGTGATGGAAGAGGGTGACTACCAGGAAATACTCCGAATTTGCCAGAGCATGTCGCTCGTAATGGAGCGTAGCCCTTCGGTGTTTGAGCATGCCGAGGAAGAACATATCCGGGTCCATTACCTCGTTCAGTTGAATGGCCAGTACGCCGGTGAAGCAACGGGCGAGACGTTCAATCATATCGGTAAGACCGACATCCTGATCCGACACCAAGACAAAAATATCTTCGTAGCGGAATGCAAATTCTGGGGCGGCCAAAAGGTCCTCAGCGATACCGCTGACCAGTTGCTGGGCTATACGACCTGGCGCGACACCAAGACCGCCCTCATCATCTTCAGCCGCCGACAGAGTTTCACGAACGTCATCAACGAAGCCCAGATCGCCATGAAGGCGCACAAGAACTATAAATCAGGCCCGATAAAAGAGGATGAGAGCCGCTTCCGGTATATTTTCACTCACCCGAACGACAGCGAGCGCGAAATCATCGTGACCTTGTTGCTCTTTAACATGCCGAAGCCAGTTTCTGCGAGCAGCTCATGACAGATAGTGCTGATAAGAAGACCCAAGAGCCTACCGCGCTGCCGCTGGTGAAGGCTGAGATACTGCGGTTCTTGGCCAGTGATAAGCCCGAGGTGCTTTGCATCCGGGGCAAGTGGGGTGTCGGCAAGACCTACACCTGGGAAACGATCCTAAAAGAAGCTCAGCAGGCCAAAAGGGTCGCGCTCGGCTCATACTCTTACGTCTCCCTGTTTGGGCTCGATTCGTTGGCTGGTTTTAAGACATCGATTTTTGAGAACGTGATCCCGATGAAGAGTGTTGGGACCGACCCGACAATCGCCACCCTGGCAGCGAACGTCAAAGGAGTGGCAAAGCTTGCCGCTTCAGCGTGGAAACCGGGGCTCGGCGCCTTGGCAGAGCATGCGGCGTTCCTCTCCGTTACGGAGTATATCGTCTGCATCGATGACCTTGAGCGCAAGGGCGACAAGCTGCGCATAATCGACGTGCTCGGGCTGGTGTCCCTGCTTCGTGAGCGCCGGAAGTGCAAGATCGTTCTAATCCTCAACGAGAAGGAGCTGGGCGACGACGAAGATAATTTTGAGCGGTTCAGTGAAAAGGTGATTGATTCCTCACTTGTCTATGAGCCTACCCCGGCTGAAGCGGCGGGGATTGCTCTAACGGGGCCGGACGACCACGAGAAGCTCCTCGCTGAAAGATGCACACAGCTCGGCATTTCGAACATCCGCATCCTGAAGAAGATCGAACGTCTTGTGCTTATCGTAGCGCCGGAACTGAAGGAATTTGACTCTCGCGTGCTGCAGCAAGCCGTGTCGAGCTTGGCGCTGTTGGGTTGGTGCGTGTACGGCAAACAGACAGAGCTTCTCGACTACGCAATCAACAAGCGTTACCAGTCGCGCTTCGGGCTCAATAAAGACAACAACGAGCGAGAGAAGGGTTTTGACGATTTCTTGGAAGGGTACGGTTTCGGTTTTATGGACCCTCTCGACAAGGTTCTACTCGACGGCATCAACACCGGCTTCTTTGACTTTTCAAAGCTGAAAAAGGAAGCCAAAGAGATCGAAGCTGGCTACAAAAACCAAGTCACGAAAGAGCTGCTCGATAGACCCTGGAGCCTGTATCGAGATTCTTTCGACGATAACAAGGACGAGTTCATCGCCGGATTGGTGGATGTTTTTGAGAAGCAGATGTCCGCGGTCAACCTCTCTTATCTCGATTCCGGGGTCACGCTTTTGAAGCGCTTCGGTAAAGACAAGGAGGCCGCCAAGGCTATAGACGATTACATCAAGGCAAACGACGCCATGCCGCAGAGCGAGTTCAATGTGACGAACATGTCGTTTCCACCACAAGACCCGGACATTCATGCCGCTTTGAAACGGAAATTCGAGTCCTTCGAGGATAAGCGCGACCCTGCTGCGGTACTAATCGACATCGTAAAAAACAGCGGCTGGAATGATGAGGACCTGGTTCTTCTTTCGAAGCTCAGTCCCGATGATTTCTACGGCATGTTTAAAACCCTACGCGGCCCCGACTTGAGACGTGTGGCTAAGCGCGCCATCGACTTCGTCGCCCTAAACCCAAGCGATAAGCAATCTATGGCTGTTGGGAAAAACGCCTATCTCGCGCTCAAGAAGCTCAGCGACGAAAATCCTTATAATGCCGAGCGTGTTCGAAACCTCTACAACCTTGGCGCTGTCGAACGAGCGCTTGAGGCACACGCCTTACGTGAAAAAGCCGCCGAAGCAGCGGTAGGTCGCCAAGCCGAAGAACAGACCGGCGGAGCCCACGACGACCAACCACCAGGCGGTGCGGCGTGACGCTTTATTCATGGCACAGCCACGTAGGGTTCGAGGAGGTGCCGACTAAAAAGCCCCCATGAGGGGGCTCTTCAGTTTTCAGCTGTCGTCGATCGAACTGGCGTCCTTAACGATATGCGGCTTGCTCTGGAAAACGCTCTTCGCGTCCGGGTCGCCTGACCTTGCTGAAAACTCATGTTGGCAGTACCGATAATCAGTGCTGCAACTTCAATAAATGCGACCATTTCACTAACTTTTCAATGATCCTATCCGCCTTGAGGCGTGCTGGCATGGTGATGCATTTGCATTTCAATGTCACCGATGATTATCTTTTTCGGCGCCACGCTTGAGCGTCTTGGTTTGGAATTTTACATGACAGTCAACATCACTCACTGGACTGAGACCTTTGGTCAGGCTTCAATCCCACCATTTAGATGCCCGACCTGCCATCAGGGCACGCTAAGCCAAGTAAAGGACAGTAGAAAGCTCGTTCAATCTCAACTTTCAAAGCGAGCTAGGTCTCATGAAGATTGGGACCCCAGTTGGGTCGAGGAGCGTTTTACACTGCTGATGGATTGTTCGGCCAGCACGTGTGGCGAGCTGGTTGTCGTCAGTGGCGACACAGTCGTTGAGGAAGTATACGACGAGGAATTTGGTTCGGCCTGGGTTTCGCAACTGCGTCCTCGAAGTATGTTTCCGGCGCCGTACATCATCGAACTGCCAAAAGAGATACCGGACTCTGTTCGCAAGGAGCTGGAGCAGGCTTTTGCGTTGTTCTGGACTGACTTGAACGCGTCGGCAAATAGGCTGCGCACGAGTTTGGAGCGCGGACTTGATGAGGCCGGAATCAAGAAGTTCAACAAGACAGGTAAGCGGATTAGCATTGCGTTAGCTCAAAGGATTAAGCTGTTCGAGAATACGAATGGAAAGGAGCTTTCGGACATATTCAATGCACTTCGACACGTTGGAAATCTGGGCACGCACGCGACTGTCAGCAGAACCGCACTCCTCACCGCGTTCACGTTGTACGAGCACGCGCTTGCAGAGTGGTTCGGAGGGCGCGGCAAAAAGATTGCTGCAATGTCCAAGAAGCTTGTGAAGTCACGCGGTAAAATGAAGTAAGAGTTGTCACCTGATGCGCGCAGTTGTGCGCATAATGATCAGCGCGACTGCGAGATCTGCCCGCGCGGTCGGACGCCCGTCCGACTATCTCCCTGAGTTTGCAAACCAGGCCGCGAAGCTTTGCTGCCGACGGTAACCGCACCGTCCTCAACGAGCACAAGCTGCTCGATCTCGTCGCCAGGCCGAACCCGACACAGTCTTGGACTGATTTCATCCAGGAACTGGGGACGTGGCACAGTATCGCCGGAGAGGCGTTCGTCCTGCGTCTGCCCGACGAGGGACCGGCGGCGGAGCTTTACCTGCTCGACCCGTCATCCGTGGATACCGAGAAGGACAAGGGCGGCAGCGCGGTGCCTGTGGCTTATGTCTACGGGACGGGAGAGAAAAAGAAGCGGTACCCAGTGAATCCAGTAACCGGCGAAAGTCAGGTGCTTCACATCAAGACCTTCAATCCGTCCGACCCCTTCCGCGGGCTGCCGCCGATGAAAGCCGCCGCCGATGCCGTGGACACCGATAGATCAATGTCTACGTCGAGCGGACTGTCAGACCGCTCTTTCTTTCGTCGATAGGTCTGTAGAACGTCGCGCATCCATATCCGATGTCGCCGAAGATAAGGCGGAACGATCTGGCTAGGCGATAATGCAGGCCGGCGGCGCTATCGGTGCACCTTTCATGCTCTCGACCTGACCGACTTTACTGTAGGTTCGCGGGCAGGGCTAGCGGGCGGAGTTGCCCTCCACCTTCCTCGCGGGCAACTTTCTGATCGGACTCGAATTTTGCTCGCCTTCCGCAAGATGACCACCACCCGACCCACATTTTCCGTCTTTGCGGCGAAGACCCCGCAGATTAGTTTCGGCCCCTAAATTCACGATTGTTTCCCCTCACTTAAAACAGCTATCCTGATTTTCTGGAACTAGCGTGTTCCGCGTCGTGGCAGTGTAGGCGTCGGATCGTGCCAGATTTCTATTTCTAGTGAGGATAGAAATTGCGGTGTGCGTTCATCGGTTGGAGCGGCCTGCAAAATAGATGGCTGGTGGCGACATGTGTGGCGGAAAGCGCCGCCGACATCATTCGCTATGGAGATCGAGACGATGAGCGATAGCATTGGTGCTGACTTGACCAAAACAGACCGGCATGATTCTTCAAATGAAGGGTTGGAATATTGGCATCTCTGCGAAAGTTTGACTGTCGTTCAGGCTGCACTTCTAATCAGTGGCCACGACCCTTCCACCAGCGCAGCCAGCATTGAACAATGGGATCCGGCAACGCGACCTGCCGGCTATGAGGCAGCAAAAAACGGGCTCGTACAGGCTTTGGAGGGCGATAGCTGGATGGGGCGGATCGTGGAGCTCGAAATAGTTCATCGTTACCGCAACGGTTCAACCCGGGCCGCCGTTGATGTTGAAAGATCCATTGTGTGGCCTTCGAGCGTAAAGTCGTGGCTGTCTGATCGGGGAATTACGACGGGGTTCTTCTTCCAGCGGCGCGGCAAAAATCAAAGTGCTGTCCCGGACTACCTTGATCCTGCACACCAACGATTTGCCCCAAAACTCGCTGCGGCGATCCGGGCGTGGCAGGCTGTTGGTGGGCAATCGGCGACTAATGGCAAATCTGCGAAACAAGCTTTGGCGACTTGGCTCACCGACAACGCTCCTGAGCTTGGATTGGTCGATGGCAACGGTAGACCAAATACTTCCGGTATCGA
>CALRLJ020000117.1:0-9651 GCA_943368635.1 Sediminibacterium ginsengisoli
TGTGGGACAATCTAGGCCGTGTGGGTGCCGAGTTTGCGCATCTGGATCATATCTGGAAACTCGATACCGAGCATCCCGATGAAAGCCGTATCGAGCTTGCGCCTGACGCAATTCAGAAATTCGAAGCCCTGCGTGACGACGGCAAAGGCGCGCTGGTATTTGCCAGTCACCTCGCCAATTGGGAACTGCCGGCGCTGGCAGGTCCAGCTTACGGGCTGGAATCGGCGGTGTTGTTTCGCCGCCCCAACATCGCCGCAGTGGACCGCGCGATTCAGGACATTCGCTCCGTCAACATGGGCACGATGATCGCCACCACCCACGACGCGCCGCTACGGCTGGCGCAGGCTCTGCAAAAGGGCGTGCATGTCGGCATGCTGGTGGATCAGCATTTCGGTCGCGGCGTCGATGTAACGTTCTTCGGCCGCACCGCCAAAGCCAATCCCCTGCTCGCCCGTCTCGCCCGTCAGGTCGAAGTTCCGATCCATGGCGTGCGTATCGTCCGGCTGCCGAACAATCGCTTCCGCGCCGAGCTATCGAACGAGGTCAAGCCGGTGCGCGATGCCGAAGGAAAAATCGACGTTCAACGCACCACGCAAGCGGTCACCACCGTGATCGAGGGATGGATTCGCGAACATCCCGAGCAATGGCTCTGGCTGCATCGCCGCTGGCGATAGTTCAGCGCCCCGTCTTCACCCGCGTCCACAAGCGGTTGATGATACGCTGGGTGGCCGGATCGCGTGCCGTAATCACGAATAGCCGGTTGAGTGTCGCCTCGTCGGGATAGATCGTCTTGTCGTTGAATATCTTTGGATCGATCAGCTTCTGGCTGGCAAGATTGCCGTTCGCGTAAGACAGGAAGTCCGAATTCTTCGCGGCGACGTCGGGCCGGTAGAGATAATTGATAAGCTCATAGGCCTCGGCCACATGCGGCGCGTCTGCCGGAATGGCAAAATTATCGAAGAACATCTGCGCGCCCTCTTTCGGGATTGCGTAGCCGATCTCGATGCCGTTCTTGGCTTCCGCTGCACGACTCTGGGCCTGCTTGATATCGCCCGACCAGCCGACCACGAAGCAGATTTCGCCGGTGGCCAACGCGTTCAGATATTCGGACGAATGAAACTTGCGCACATAAGGCCGCACCTTGCCGATCAGATCCGCAGCCTTGTCCAGATCGGCCTGCTTGGTCGAATTCGGATCGAGGCCAAGATAATTCAATGCCGCCGGAAAAATGTCATCGGCGGAATCCAGCATGTGAATTCCGCAATCCTTGAACTTCGCAAGATTCTCGGGCTTGAATACGATGGACCAGGAATCCATCGTTGAATCGATCTTCGCGTCAGCGCCGAGAATATCCCGCACCTTCTTGGCGTTGTAGCCGATACCGGTGGTGCCCCACATGTAGTTGGCCGCGAAGCTGTTTCCGGGATCGTAAATCGCGAGGCGCTTGGTCACCTCGGGCCACGCATTGGCAAGATTGGGCAGCTTCAACTTGTCGAGTTTCTGAAAAATGTTGGCCGCGATCTGGCGTTGAAGGAAATAAGCCGTCGGCACCACCACATCGTAACCGGACTTTCCGGCGAGCAGCCGGGTCTCAAGCGTCTCGTTGGCGTCGAACGTGTCGTATGTGACCTTGATGCCGGTTTCCTTGGTGAATTGGTCGAGGACGCCGGGCGCCATATAATTCGACCAATTGTAGAAATTCACGCTGCGCTGCTGCGCCCGCGCGAATGGCATCGAAACCGCAAGAACAGTTGCGATGACTGCTGCGAGGGACAATCCCCTATTCACGCCAACGAACACCGGATTTCCCCTTACCCGTGAAGAACGTGGGTCAGCCGCTCCAGCGCTGTGTCTAGCGTTGCATCTTTCTTCGAAAAGCAGAACCTGACTACCGACGTCACATGGTTCTCCTCGTAGAAGGCCGACACAGGAATGGCGGCAACCTTATGCTCATGGACGATGCGCTTGCAGAAGGCCACGTCACCTTCATTCAGCCCGAGCGGCGCAAGATCGACGTTGAGAAAATACGTCCCCTGCGATTGCAGCACCGGGAAGCCGAGGCCGGACAGGCCCTTGCTCAAGCGATCGCGGCTGCGCGCGAGATCGGCACGCATCTGCAGAAAGTACTCATCGGATTTACCGAGGCCGTAAGCGACCGCGACCTGCAGGTTTGGCGCCGTCGTGAAGGTGATGAACTGATGCGCCTTGGCAAGCACGCGCAGAATGTGCGGCGCGGCGCAGACAAAGCCGATTTTCCAGCCTGTCAGCCCGAACATCTTGCCTGCGGAGCCGATCTTCACCGTGCGGTCGCGCATGCCGGGAATCGCGATGAGCGGAATGTGCTCGCGGCCGTCGAACACCACATGCTCCCAGACCTCATCGCAAATGGCGATCAGGTTGTATTCCTGACAAATCCGCCCGAGCATCTCGAGATCTTCGCGCGGATAGACCACGGCGGCCGGATTGAGCGGATTGTTGAGGATGACGTAACGCGTCTTGGGTGTGATTGCCGCGCGGATCGCCTCCTCCGGCAGACGCCAGTGCGGCGGCTCCAGCCGCAAAAACTTTGGAATTCCACCTGCGAGCCGAATGATCGGCACATAGGAATCGTACATCGGCTGGAAAACGAGAACCTCATCGCCGGGCTGAACCAGTCCGAGGATCGATCCCGTCAGCGCTTCCGTCGCGCCCGAGGTCACCATCACCTCGCTCATGGGATCGAGCTGGACGCCGTGCCAGTGAGCATAGTGAGTGGCGATGGCCTGACGTAATTCCGGAATCCCCATCATCGAGGGATACTGGTTGTAGCCGTTCAGGACGGCGTCGGCGGCCTTTTCACGGATGTCGAGCGGACCGGGATCGTCCGGAAAGCCCTGGCCCAGATTGATCGCATTGAGATCGCGGGCGGCCTGCGACATCACATCGAAAATCGTATTCGGCAAATCCGCGAAAATCCTGTTCACGGGAATCAGCCGCCCGTTTTGGACGGCAATCCGGCCGCCTTCCACGCCAGCATGCCGCCGGCGAGGTGCGAGTCGTAAGGCTTGCCGCCGGCCTGTGCTGCTAACGATGCCGTCACCGAGCGTTTGCCGGAGCGGCAGGCGAAGACCACTGTCCTGCCTTTGGGATCGGGAATTTCCGCCGGATCGAAGGTCGAAAGCGGCAGCATCACCGCGTCCGGATAGGCCTCGACAGCGACCTCATTCGGTTCACGCACATCGATCAGGAGATAGCGCCCCTGTGCAATTCCGGCGGCGACCTCTTCCGCCGTCAAATCGTGAACTTTCTCAGCCTGTGACACATCGACCTCCACGAGGGGTGGTCCGGAAGACCACGCCCCAAGATTAAGCGCGAACGGCGCACAACCTCTCTTTTTGCCGCGAGAAAATCAAGCGCAGCCGACTGACGGCGACCCTAAATAGTGACCTGCGTGCCGACTTCGACCACGCGGCCGGTCGGGATCTGGAAATAGTCCGTGGCGTCGTTTGCCGAGCGGCTCATCCCAATAAACAGGTGATCCTGCCAACGCGGCATACAGGACTGCGCCGCGGGCTTCAACGCACGGCGCGACAGGAAGAACGACGTCGACATAATGTCGAACTGCCAGCCCAGCTTGCGGGCAATGGCGAGCGCCTTTGGAACGTTCGGCGATTCCATGAAGCCGAATTTGAGGGTCACTTTCGAAAACATCTCGCTGAGATCTTCAAGCCGCACGCGCTCGGCCAAATCCACGCGCGGCGTCGATGCACTCTCAATGGTGAGAATGACATTCTTCTGATGCAGCACCTTGTAGTGCTTCAGGCTGTGCATCAATGCCGTGGGAGCAAAATCGGGATTGCTGGTCAGAAACACCGCCGTACCGGGCACGCGCTGCGGCGGCTTCTTTTCCAGCATTGCAATCAGATCGGTGAGCGGGATTTCCTGCTTGTGCGACTTCTCATAAAGCAGCTTGCTGCCGCGCCGCCACGTGTACATCAACAGCATCACGACGCCGCCGAGCGCCAGCGGCACCCAGCCGCCTTCGAAAACCTTGAGCAGGTTAGCGGCCAGAAACGTCAGGTCGATTGCGAGAAACGGCAAGATCAGAGCGGCGGCGGCGAACGGCGACCACTGCCAGACCTTCCAGATCACGACAAAGCCCATCATCGCGGTGACGACCATCGTACCGGTCACCGAGATGCCATAGGCCGACGCCAGCGAACTGGATGAGCGGAACAGGATTACCAGCATCAGGACACTAACAAGCAGCAACGCGTTGACGCGCGGAATGTAGATCTGGCCTGAATGCGCTTCGGATGTGTGGGTAATTTCGAAACGCGGCATCAAGCCGAGCTGGATGGCCTGGCGCGTCAAGGAATACGCCCCGGTAATAACCGCCTGGCTGGCAATGACCGTCGCAACGGTCGCAAGCAAAACCATCGGCACCAGCGCCCACTTCGGAAACATCAGGAAGAAAGGATTCTCGATCGCCGCCGGATCCACGATCACCAGCGCCCCCTGCCCTAAATAATTAAGCGCCAGCGACGGCAATACGACGACAAGCCATGCAGCGCGGATCGGCCGCTTTCCGAAGTGACCTAAATCCGCGTAAAGCGCCTCCGCGCCGGTGACGGCCAGAAAGACCGCGCCCAGCGTCACCAGTCCAATTACCCCATGATGGGCGAGAAAGGACAGAGCATAGGCCGGGTTCAGCGCCGCCAGCACCTGCGGGTGCCGCGCGATATGAGGAACAGCGGCGACCGCGAGAATGACGAACCACGCGCACATGACCGGCCCAAAGAATGCAGCAACGCGCGCAGTACCACGTGATTGAACCGCAAACAACGCAATCAGGATCAGCACAGTCAGCGGCACGACGTACGGATCAAAGGCCACCGTCACGAGTTTGGTGCCTTCAATCGCGGACAGGACGGACAATGCCGGTGTGATCACCGCATCGCCATAGAACAGCGCACCGCTGATAACCCCGAGCAGAACAATCGCCCCGCCGCTCTTTTTCAGCGCACGCTGCGCGAGCGCCATCAGCGCAAGCGTACCGCCCTCGCCATTGTTGTCGGCTCGCAGCAGGATCAGAACGTATTTGAGCGTGACCACCACAATCAGCGCCCACAGGATCAGCGACAGCACGCCCAACACTGCGACAGAGTTCGCGGCCGTTGCAGTCACGCCGGCAGCCGTTGCCGCCTCGCGAAACGCATAGAGCGGGCTCGTGCCGATGTCGCCATAGACCACGCCGATGCTTCCGAGCATCAATCCTTTAAAGGATGCCGTGGAATGCGTTTCACCATGTCCGTTTGCCGCCGGCGTTTCCGCCGCGGCTGCTGTCGTATCGGTCATCTGGAAAAGCGCCTCGAATTGTTCACTGCACAACTGCAGTGCAGCAGGCCTATACGCCTGCGCTGAGTGCATACGTTAGGCCGTTTTCAAGGCTCAGATATGCACAATGCGCATAGATCGAGGGCAGTTAAGCAAAAATCCGCCAGTTCGGTCAGATAGTTACCTGAGTACCCACTTCCACCACACGCCCGGTCGGAATCTGGAAATAGTCGGTGGCATCGTTCGCCGACCGGCTCAAGGCGATGAACAGATGGTCTTGCCACTGCGGCATGCCGGACTGTGCCGCAGGCTTCAACGAACGCCGCGACACGAAGAACGATGTCGACATGATGTCGAACTGCCAGCCCAGCTTGCGAGCGACTGCCAATGCCTTCGGCACGTTCGGCGATTCCATGAAGCCAAACGTCAGCCGAACGGTCGAAAACTTGTCGCTGATGTTCTCCATCAGCACGCGATCCGCAAGATCGACGCGCGGCGTTTCCGCCGTGTGGATCGTCAGGATCACGTTGTGCTCGTGGAGAACCTTGTTGTGCTTGAGATTATGCAGCAACGCGGTCGGGACATATTCGGGATCGCTGGTCAGGAAGACCGCCGTTCCCTTGACGATGTGCGGAGGACGTTTCTCAAGACTCTTAATGAGATCGAGCAGCGGAACTTCGGTGCGCCGTGTCTTGTTGGTCAGGATCGCAGCACCGCGGCGCCAGGTCCAGATCAGGCCGGCCATCAGAATCCCGAACAGCACCGGCACCCACGCGCCTTGCAACAGCTTCAGAAGATTAGCGGTGAGGAACGTCAGATCGACGATGACCAAAGGAATGATCAACGCCGCCGCCGTTGCCGCCCGCCAGTTCCAGAGCTTCCAGATTACGACGAAACACATGATGCCGTCACAGACCATCGTCGTGGACACGGCGATGCCGTAAGCCGATGCCAACCCGCTCGATGTACGGAACAGGCCGACGAGCAGCAAGACGCCGATCAGCAGCAGGATGTTGACGCGTGGCAGGTAGATTTGCCCGGCATGTGTCTCCGATGTGTAGCGAACTTCGAACCGAGGCAGCAGCCCAAGCTGAATCGCCTGCCGCACAAGCGAGAACGCGCCGGTGATAACAGCCTGACTCGCGATCACGGTTGCGGCCGTCGCAAGACAGATCAGCGGCACCAGGAAACTTTCCGGCACCATGCGGTAGAATGGATTTTCAATCGCCGCCGGATGGGACAGCACCAGCGCGCCCTGCCCGAAATAATTCAGCAACAGGCACGGCAGCACGAAATAAAGCCACGCCGCCTGTATCGGCTTGCGGCCAAAATGACCGAGATCGGCATACAGCGCTTCACCGCCGGTAACCGCCAGAAACACTGCGCCGAGAATCACGAGCCCGATCACGCCATGGGTCAGTAAGAACTGGACGGCAAAGATCGGATTGATGGCATGAACGATGCCGGGGTCGTCGCTGATGTGCATCAGCCCCATGACGCCCAGCGTCAGAAACCAAACGATCATCACCGGGCCGAAGGCGCTGGCGACCATCGCCGTTCCTCGGCTCTGCACCGCGAACAGACAGATCAGGATGACAATCGCGAGCGGGACCACATAGTGCTCCAGCGCCGGTGCCGCGATCTTCAGACCTTCGACGGCGGAGAGCACGGAAATGGCCGGCGTAATCATGGCGTCGCCGAGGAACATCGAGCCGCCGATCACACCCAAGGCGAGCAAGAACCAACTGCGCCGACCGAGTGCGCGCTGACCGAGCGCCATCAATGACAGCGTCCCGCCCTCGCCGTTGTTGTCCGCGCGCAGCAGGAGCAAGACATACTTGATCGTGACAACGACGATCAGCGACCAAAGAATCAGCGACAGCACGCCAAGGACGATCTCGCGGGAAACGGGTCCGCCATCCGTCGCGTTATGGACGGCCTCGCGAAAGGCGTACAATGGCGATGTACCGATATCGCCGAACACCACCCCGATGCTACCGAGTGTGAGAGCCCAAAAGCCCGTGGTTACCGGCACCTCTTGGGGCGTATCGGCAGGTGAATCGCTAGCAGCCATGATCGAAGGAACGCCCTGACGGTGTCTTTGATCCCGGCAAATCCGGTGATCACCTTTTGAGTGGCGCTTCTTATATCACTGCTACCCGATGTCCACTGCGACACTCGCCCGGAACCGAAGAAACATATCCGGTATAAGGTACAATAATACAGTTTACTCAGGGCTTGAGGTTAGGCGGCAGCGGTGGGTCTTCCCGCATCAAGGTAATGGTCACACGCCGGTTTGCAGCCAGCGTGGGATCGTCCGGGAATAGCGGCTGGGTATCGGCCTTGCCTGAGACTGAGAACACGTGTGAGGGCGGCAACCCTTCCCGATCGAGGATCTGGCGGACGACGTTGGCGCGGTCCGCGGACAGGTCGAATCCGTCATATCCGGATCGCGTCGGAATGAAGCCCGCGGAGGTGTGGCCGACGATGGCCACGCGCAGCGGTGTCGCCTTGAGCGGCCCTGCAAGTCTCTGAAGCAGCCGCCGGGTCCGCTCCAGCGGTTGCTTGGAGCCGTCGGCGAACATCGAGCGGCCGTCCTGATCGACGATTTCGAGGTTGAGCCCCTGCTTGGTTTCCTCAAACAGGATGTGCTTGGACAACTCGGAGATTTCCGGCAGATCCTGCAATGCCTGTCGCAGCGAGGCAGATGCGAGCGCGAATTCGCGATCGGTCTTCATGCGTGCGCCAGCGATCTTGTTCTTGTCTTCCTGATCCGGCGTGGGGTTGTTCGACGCCTCTTCCGGCGGGATATGCGAGGTATTCTTCAGGCGCGCGCGCGTTGGAAGACCGTCGGACTCGATAATGCCGGAGAAACGGGACTGGGTCTGAACGCCGAACGCCTCACGCATCGATCCAGCGACAATCTTCAGCTTGTTGGAGTCCTGATTGGAGAACGCCACCAGCATAACGAAATAGCTCAACAGAAGAGCCATCAGATCGGCGAAGGTCACGAACCAGCCGTGACCTCCATGTTCTTCTGCGCGCTTTTTCTTAGCCATCCTGGTGGACCCGTTTCCGCAGCCGTCGTTTAAGCCGGAACCGGCTCACCCTCTTCGTGGCGATGTTTTTCAGGCAGATAGGCCAGCAGCATTTCGCGGACGAGCGTTGGAGATTTCGCGTCGCGGATCATCAGGATGCCGTCGATGATCAGCGTGCGATTGGTTTCCTCGTCGAGAACCTTGACGTGCAGCTTGTCGGCGATCGGCAGACAGATCAGGTTCGCAACCAGCGCGCCGTATAGCGTTGCGAGCAAAGCCACCGCCATGAAGGGACCGAGCTTGGACGGGTCCGACATGTTGGAGAACATCTGCACCATGCCGAGCAGCGTGCCGATCATGCCGAACGCAGGCGCGCAGTCGCCAATCGCGCGATAGATCTTCGAGCCTTCGGTGAGGTGCATCAGGAAGTTGTCGCGGTCACGCTCCATATTATCCCGGATAAACTCGAGATCGTAGCCGTCAGCGATGTAGCGGATGCCCTTCGCCAGAAACGGATCGTCGGCTTCGATTTTCTCAAGTCCGACCGGTCCCTGTTTGCGCGCGACTTCCGCGATCCGGGCCAATTCGTCCACCAGATCACGTGCGGTAAGCCGGCTCAGAGTGAAGGCGAATTTTGCGCCAAGCGGCAGGCCATGAAGAATTGCGGATAGCGGAAACCGGATCAGCGTCGCGGCGAACGAACCACCGAAAATAATAATGATGGCATGGGAGTCGTAGAACATCCGGAAGTCGCCACCCATCAGAACGAGTGTGCAAAGCACCGCAATGCCGACAGCCAGGCCAATTCCCGTGGTGATATCCATAACGCACTCCGACGCAACCAACAGCGCCCATTCTGAGCGCGCATCAGAACCCTAGCGTCGGGGCCATTAAGGTGGGGTAAAGGTTATCAAATTGACGAGCGCCGCAGATGAGATAATCAGCGAACGCTTCCGGAAGCGGTTAAATGGTAGCGATTGGCGCCGACCGTGACGTCAGCGCGCCAGGTTATCCGAACAAATTTCAGGAATTCATTAACCATACGGCGGCGCAATGTCGCCCGGTTTACGCCAACCGTCAATTCAGGCGCGTCGGCCGATCGTCTTCAACGGGATTTGCCGGGGCGTTGAAATCCGGTGCTGGATTCTCATAGCCCGGCTCGCCGGCAACTGCGGCCTCGCGCGCGCGGCGCTCGTGCGCGCGGTAGGAGTTCCAGCCGATCGGGAGACTGAGAAGATAGATAATCGAGCCGCCGGTCAGAAGTTGCCACGGATAGCTGATCAGAACGGCAATGAAC
>CALRLJ020000118.1:0-9619 GCA_943368635.1 Sediminibacterium ginsengisoli
CGAGGCACGGCAACTTTCGCGGGCTTGCTCCAGTTGAAGCGCGGAGGCTGGAGCAATGGCCGCGAGTGACCCGAGCGAAAAGACGAGCGCGGCAATGCCGCTTTTTGCGCTTTTGATCATTACAGGCTCCCGGACATCATCGTTCTCACCGAAATGCGGTGTGTCCGGAGCGCAATTGGATGCCGTCCAAAAATAAGATCTGAAAATAAGACGGACCCAACAGTCCCGGATCAATTGAAAATAATTAGCGGCCAAGAACTCTATCGGGTCAAGTGCCGCACAGGTAGGGAACCCAAATAAGCTTTCGCAATCACCCATTTGGGTGAAGGTGCTCACGCAAAAACGGACACCCATAAGGTGTCCGTTTGCTTTAACTCTCGAAATTCGATTACGCGTACCGTTTACGGCAGCTTCGGTGTCGCTTCCTCGGCGCGCTTGTCGATCACCTTGTCGACCAGACCGAAGTCTTTGGCCATGTCGGCGGTGAGGAACTTGTCGCGCTCCAGCGCATCCTCGATCGCCTTGTAGGGCTGGCCGGTGTGCTTGACGTAGATTTCGTTCAGCCGCTTCTTCAGGTTCAGGATTTCCTGGGCGTGCAGCATGATGTCGGTCGCCTGACCCTGGAAACCGCCGGACGGCTGATGGACCATGATGCGCGAGTTCGGCAGCGAGAAGCGCATGTCCTTCTCGCCGGCAGCGAGCAGCAGCGACCCCATCGACGCCGCCTGCCCCGTGCAGAGCGTGGAGACCGGCGGGCGAATGAACTGCATGGTGTCGTAAATCGCCAGACCCGATGTCACCACGCCACCCGGCGAGTTGATGTACATCGAGATTTCCTTCTTCGGATTCTCGGCTTCGAGGAACAGAAGCTGTGCCACGACCAGCACCGACATGCCGTCTTCGACAGGGCCGGTCACAAAGATGATGCGCTCCTTCAGGAGGCGCGAAAAAATGTCGTACGCCCTCTCGCCGCGGTTGGTCTGTTCGACCACCATCGGCACGAGGTTCATGTAGGTTTCAACGGGATCGCGCATTTATCACCTGAAGGTTGGCGGAGGCAGTGGCGGAAACGCCTCGTGATGCAGAAGGGTTGGGCACTACAGATATGGACCGGTGGCCCGGCCACAAGAGCGAAAGACAGGCCAAAGCGGCTGCAGTTGAAGCTGATTCGGCCAGGTGCGCAAAGCAGCGCGGGCTCTCCGCGCCGCTCATTCCGCCGGTATCGTTAATGTGGCCCCAATCCCCGTAGAGGGGATCGGGAGTCACTGTCAGGCTGCGGTCTTGTCTTCTTCTTCCTTGAGCAGATCGTCGCGCGTGACCTTCTTCTCGGTCACGTTGGCAAGCTCGAGAATGAAATCGACGACCTTGTCCTCGTAGATCGGCGCGCGAAGCTGGGCCAGTGCGTTCGGATTGCTGCGATAGAAATCCCAGACTTCCTTCTCGCGGCCCGGCGACTGGCGGGCGCGGTCGATCAGGGCACGGCTGACTTCATCGTCCGTGACGGTGATCTTGTTCTTCTCGCCAATCTCGGAGAGTACGAGGCCGAGGCGAACGCGGCGATCGGCGATCTTCTCGTATTCTTCCTTGGCCTTCTCCTCGGTGGTGTCCTCGTCGGCGAAGCTCTTGCCGGTCGACTCCATCTCGGCCTTGATCGAGTTCCACATCAACTTGAACTCTTCCTCGACCAGCGACGGCGGCGGACCGAACTTATGGGTCTCGTCGAGCTTGTCGAGCAGCACACGCTTGACGCGCTGGCGCGAAGCACCGGCGAATTCAGCAACCAGCCGTTCGCGCATGGCCTCCTTCAGCTTGTCGAGCGATTCCATGCCGAGGTTCTTGGCGAACTCGTCATCGACCTTCGACTCCTGCGGAGCCTCGATCAGGCTCGCGGTGGTCTCGAACTCGGCGTCCTTACCTGCGAGGTGTTCGGCGGTGTAGTTCTTCGGGAACGAGGCCTTGATGGTGCGGGTCTCACCCGCGCCGATGCCGATCAACTGGTCTTCGAAGCCTGGAATGAAGGTGCCCGAACCGATCACGACCTGAATGCCTTCGCCGGTGCCACCGTCGAACAGTTCACCGCCGATGGAGCCCTTGAAGGCCACCGTGACGCGGTCGCCAGATTCGGCCTTCGCGCCTTCCGCCTTGGCTTCATACGGACGGCTCTGGTCGGCGATGCGCTTCAGCGCCTCGTCGATGTCGGCGTCGGTGACGTCCGCCACCGGCTTTTCGACGTTGAAGGTCTTGAAGTCGGCCAGTTCGATCGCCGGAACGACCTCGATGGCGACCGAATAATTCAGGTCGGACTTGCCGGCCAGAATGTCTTCGATTTCTTTTTCCTCGGTCGGCATGGTGACCTTGGGCTCAGTCGCCAGACGGAAGCCACGCTCCGTGAAGATTCCCGCATTGGTATCGCGAATCAACTGCTCGACAGTCTCGGCGGCAACCGAGCGGCCGTAGACCTTCTTGAGATGAGCGACAGGAACCTTGCCGGGACGAAAACCGTTCAGCTTCACCTTGTCTTTCATATCGACAAGACGGGCATCCACCTTGGCATCGATGTCCGATGCGGGAACGCTGACCTTGAACTCGTGCTTCAATCCCTCGGCGAGGGTTTCTGTGACCTGCATAACGTCAATCTTCTTCCGGCTTGGCCCGGTGAAACCGGGTCGTTGTCAATCGGTTGGACACAAAGCCGTTCGGCAACAGAGCCGTTCAGCATGCGTCGGCGGTGCGGCTGAAGCGTTTCCCGCAGGAAACACTCCCTCCAGAATTCCTTGCGCAAGCGAATATCGCGCTTGGTGCGGGCGGAGGGACTCGAACCCCCACAACTTTCGTCACTGGAACCTAAACCCAGCGCGTCTACCAGTTCCGCCACGCCCGCGTAGCGCACAACATCGTTCGGCGGCACAGCCGCGAGCGGCGGGCTTATAACATGGTGTAACCGCTTCGCGAGCCAAAAAAATGGCTTTCGCAACGCGGCTTTACTCCCCCTTCCGGCCGGGCGTCCAGCGACCACGCGCCCGCTGGACAGACAGGATCAAAAATGGTCCGCATGGGCCATGAAAAATACCATGGCAAATCAGGTGTTTTTGCCCTCCAGACGCGCCCTGCTGGCAGGCCTTGGCGGAGCCATCCTCGCCTCCGGGCTGAGGCTACCTACCTCGGCGCAGGCCGGGGCCACCCTGTCCCTGCGGGCGCGGCCTTCGGCGGCTGCACTTGGTGCGAGCCTGCCACAGAGCCAGATCTGGGCGCTTGAACAGGCAAATGCCGGTTCCGCCGCCGGTCCCTTGCGATTCGGCAAAGGCGACTTGGCGGTTACGCTGTCAAATGAACTCACCGCTCCCATCGTCCTGAACTGGCTCGGAATTGATGGCGCGCAGACGGCTGCCTCACTGACCGGACAGGCACCGGTCCCACCGGGCGGCCGCTCCTCCTTCACCCTGCCCCTGCGGCAGGCCGGAACAGTTTTGGTCAACACGCAACTCCTTGGCGATGCCGTCGATCGTCCGATGTCCGCTCGCGCGCTGATCGTCGAGGACAGCCCGCCGGTCACCGTCGACCGCGACGAGGTTTTGCTGATCGAGGAATGGCGTCTAAAGCCCGATGGCAGCGCTGTTGCACCCGGAAGCAATCCCCAAGGCACCACGGCGGCCTACACCGTGAACGGGCAACCGCGCCTGGATCTGACCGCGCGGGTCAACGAGCGCCTGCGCCTGCGCGTCATCAACGGATCTCCGCGTTCGCCCCTCGGCCTGCGCATCGAGAACCATGATGTGCGCGTGATGGCCATCGACAGTCAGCCAGCCGAACCCTTTCCCGCCCGCGACGGTCAGCTTGTGCTCGCGCCCGGTTCAAGGATCGACGTGCTGATCGACGCCACCCGCGCGCCGGGCACCGTCTCGCAAATTGTCCTGCACGACGGCACCGGCCCACGGACCATCGCGCAACTGACCATGTCGAACGATGCGCTGGTTCGCGCCGCGCCGTTGCCGCAGGCCGAAGCGCTGCCCTCGGGCAACTTGCCAGCGCTGCTCGACCTGAAGGGTGCGCTCCGTACCGACCTGTCGCTCGATCCGAACGCGCAGTGGATCGCGCCGGTCAAATTCGATGCGGCAACAGCACCCGCCTATCGCGTCAAGCGCGGACGCACTGTCGTGATGGCGATTACCAATCCAACCGCGGCGCCGATTGTCTTCCGGTTGCACGGACATCATTTCCGCTTGCTCGACCGGCTCGACGATGGCTGGAAGCCGTTCTGGCTCGACACGTTGATATTCGACAAGGGCCAGACCCAGCGCATCGCGTTCCTCGCTGAGTACACAGGGCGCTGGCTGATGGAAGCCACCGCACTGAACTGGGCAGCACCAAAGCTCGTGCGCAGCTACACGGTGGAGTGAGTCAATACGCGATGCCGAGTTCATCGTAGAGATTGCGCAACACCGCTGGCAACGCATCGGGCAGATCTTCAGCGATCAGACCGGGACCGAATTCATGTCCTGCCTCGCCGTGCATCCACGCAGCCATGCACGCGGCTTCGAACGCCGGCACGCCCTGCGCCAGCATGCCGCCGATGATCCCTGCCAGCACATCACCCGATCCCGCCGTCGCCAACCAAGGCGGCGCGTTGGCCGCAATCGCGGCGCGTCCGTCAGGCGCGGCAACCACCGTGTCCGCGCCCTTCAGCAACACGACGGCACCGCATTGAGCAGCAGCTAGACACGCGCGCTCTAGCTTCGACGCATGTGGATGACTGGTATGGAACGCGCTGAACAAGCGAGCGAATTCACCCGTATGCGGCGTGAGGACAACCTGTGGATAATCCTGCTTTTTGATCTCGGCAAAGAGCGCATTCGGATCGTCCGAAAAGCTTGTCAGCGCATCGGCGTCAAGCACAAGGCCCCGGCGTGCCGACAGAGCGGCCCGAACAAGATCGCGCGTGCGCTCGCCGATTCCAGATGCAGGTCCGATCACGCAAGCATTGAGACGTTTGTCCGCCAGTAACGCGGCGAACTGCTGCGGCGTTTCCGTCTCGCGCACCATCACTGCCGTCAGCGCGGTCGCATTCACCGCCAGTGCATCGCTTGGCGAGGCGACCGTCACCAGCCCCGCACCGGCGCGCAACGCCGCCCGTGCCGCCAATCGCGCAGCTCCCGTTGAGGCCATGTCGCCCGACACGACCACCGCATGGCCGCGCGCATATTTGTGGCCGTCGATCTGCGGAAACGGAAACGTGTCCTCCCACAACTCTGGCACGTTCTCGAATGTCTTCGGCGCGACGGCGTCGAGCACGTCGGCCTCGATGCCGATGTCGGCAACGTCGATCTCGCCGCAGTGAACGCGTCCCGGCAGCAGCAGGTGCCCCGGCTTGCGCCGGAAGAACGTCACCGTGGCCGATGCTTCCACGGCAATGCCCATGACCTCGCCGGTGTCGCCGTTGATGCCGCTCGGCAGATCGACGCTGAGGATCGGGACGCCGCTGGCGTTCATCGCCTCGATCATGGCATAGGGATCGCCCTTCACCGGGCGATTGAGACCTGCGCCGAACAGCGCATCGACGATCAGGTTGGGCTGACCGAGCGACGATGGATCGCACGGCAGCAGCGGGCCTTTCCATTCTGCAGCAGCCAGCGCTGCATCTCCCTTCAGTGTCGCGGGATCGCACAAAAGGATCACCGAGATTTCCCGACCACGTGCCGCGAGTTCGTTGGCCGCAATGAATCCGTCGCCGCCGTTGTTGCCGCGACCGGCGATTACCGCGATCACACCGTGCGGTGCCATCGCATCCGCCGCATCCGCAACCGCAAGCCCGGCGCGGCGCATCAGCGCGAAGCCGCTGGTGCCGCTTGAAATCGCAGCCAGGTCGGCTGCGGCCATTTCCGAGACTGTCAGGACTTCCATTTTGCCGTTCGCCTGCCCGCTTCGCCTGATCCAAAGGCACTCTGGCGAGCAGAACCGGAAAGCGTCAGTCTATTTTTTATGCAACTGCCTAATTTATAATCCGCTACTCTGGCGGCATTCGCCGCACAAAGAGGCAGCAATTCACATAACACGATGATACTATTACGCAATTCAACGTATTAATAAATTGGCACGGACCCTGCTTTTAGGGATTGGTCTTTGGACTGTCTCGTTTGCCGGCAGATGCAGGTGCGAGCGACGGTCGTTTTCCGGGCGGTTCACCCGCCCGCGTTGATGACGATGATGGACGAACCGACGTGACGAGCGCGCCACAAGGGCGGTTCGGTATACGAAACAAGGTGCGCGGCAGCGCGCGATATGGAAGTACAGACAGGCCAGTTGGAAGTGCCGGGGAGACGTTCAGTGAAAAAAATCGAGGCCATTATCAAGCCCTTCAAGCTCGACGAGGTGAAAGAGGCCCTGCAGGAAGTCGGAATTCAGGGCATCACCGTCACCGAGGCCAAGGGCTTCGGCCGGCAGAAGGGTCACGCCGAGCTTTATCGCGGCGCGGAATACATCGTGGACTTCCTCCCAAAGGTCAAAATTGAGATTGTGATCGGCGAAGATCTTGTCGAGAAAGCCATAGACGCGATAAGGCGTGCCGCGCAAACTGGCCGCATCGGCGATGGAAAGATATTCGTTTCCAACATCGAAGAAGCCATCCGCATCAGAACGGGAGAGTCCGGGCTCGACGCCATCTGACCTGATTTCGGGCTAGTGTCCTGAATCCGAAATTCGTTTCACCTCGCCTCGCTGGCGGCAGCCTCATGCCGTCCGGGGCTTTTACCGCGCCCGAGTTCGCGCGCCTCCAATCCACGACACGACAAACGACCAAGCAGACATAAGGGGTACTCATGAAAACGGCTAAAGACGTCCTCAAGTCGATCAAGGACAACGACGTAAAATACGTCGACCTGCGTTTCACCGATCCGCGCGGCAAGTGGCAGCACGTCACCTTCGACATCTCGATGATCGACGAGGAAATCTTCGCCGAAGGCACGATGTTCGACGGCTCATCGATTGCCGGCTGGAAGGCGATCAATGAATCCGACATGACTCTGATGCCCGATCCGACCACCGCGACGATCGATCCGTTCTTCGCCGAAACCACCATGGTCATCACCTGCGACATTCTCGAGCCGTCGACCGGCGAGCCCTACAACCGCGATCCGCGCGGCATCGCCAAGAAGGCCGAGGCCCAAGTCAAGGCGATGGGCGTTGGCGACACCGTGTTCGTCGGCCCGGAAGCCGAGTTCTTCGTGTTCGACGACGTGCGTTTCCAGACCACCCCTTACAACACCGGCTTCAAGCTGGACTCGTCCGAACTGCCGACCAACTCGGACACCGAGTATGAAGGCGGCAACCTCGGTCACCGCATCCGCACCAAGGGCGGCTATTTCCCCGTTCCACCGCAGGACTCGGTGCAGGACATGCGTTCGGAAATGCTCGGCTCGATGGCCAAGATGGGCGTCAAGGTCGAGAAGCATCATCACGAGGTCGCTTCCGCCCAGCACGAACTCGGCATGAAGTTCGACACCCTGACCCACATGGCCGACCAGATGCAGATTTACAAGTATTGCATCCATCAGGTCGCGCACATCTACGGCAAGACTGCCACCTTCATGCCGAAGCCAGTCTACGGCGACAACGGCTCGGGCATGCACGTGCATCAGTCGATCTGGAAGGACGGCAAACCGGTGTTCGCCGGCAACAAGTATGCCGACCTCTCCGAGACCTGCCTCCACTACATCGGCGGCATCATCAAGCACGCCAAGGCCATCAACGCCTTCACCAACCCGTCGACCAACTCCTACAAGCGTCTGGTTCCGGGCTACGAAGCACCGGTGCTGCTCGCCTACTCGGCGCGCAACCGTTCGGCCTCGTGCCGCATTCCGTACACGACCAACCCCAAGGCCAAGCGCGTCGAAGTGCGCTTCCCCGACCCGATGGCCAATCCGTATCTCGCTTTCGCGGCGATGCTGATGGCGGGCCTCGATGGCATCAAGAACAAAATCGATCCGGGTCCGGCGATGGACAAGGATCTGTACGATCTGCCGAAGGAAGAACTGAAGACCATTCCGACGGTGTGCGGCAGCTTGCGCGAAGCGCTCGAAAGCCTCGACAAGGATCGCGCGTTCCTGAAGGCCGGCGGCGTGTTCGACGACGATTTCATCGACAGCTTCATCGAGCTGAAGATGACCGAAGTCGCTCGCTTTGAGATGACCCCGCATCCGGTCGAATTCGAAATGTACTACTCGCAGTAAGCACTTTGCTTTAAGCGAACTGCACAAACATCAAGCCGCTCCGAAAGGGGCGGCTTTTTTGATCGGCACGAGTCTACTCCCTACTGAACGCCTGCACCGGACTGAAACTCGCATCCGGCGGCGGGACGGCGACGATCCCGGCGGCACTCAATGCCGCAGCGGCTTTCGCAGGATCGGCCGACCATGGAAGTTCGATCTGGATATGCCGGTTCACCGGCTCGCCCAAGGCGCCGCCGAAATCCAGCGGCCAGGCTCCGGTCGGCACGATCTGAAGCGAGATCCGGCGCAGCGCAAAGCCCTGCCCTAACGTTGCCTGCAACTTCGCTGGATCGAGTGCACGTGCCGACGCCGGGTTCGCGGCATCGGCGAAAGTCACCAGCGTCGGGATCAGTTCGCCGGTGACGGACACGGCTTCGGTCTGCCGTTTGACGTCGCGGAAATCGATCCGCCGGCCGACTGCTGCGAAAGTGCGTAACGGCAGATAGCTCAAGCCATCGGTTTCGGCGGGATTTATTCCATGCAGCATGAGCGCTGCGAGATTCCGCCCATTGCCCAGATCGACGAACACGGCGTCGCCCTTGATACGGGGACCGGCCGGGCCGCTTCCGGAGCCGCCATAGCCGCGATTGGGATGCACCGAAATCAAGCTGGACGCCGACCGGACGCCATCAGGCGTCGCGACCTCGACAGTGAGCCGATACTTGTGGTCGGGCCGGTAAAGATAGGTGCGCTCGCCGAGCACCAGCGCTGCCAGCAGCACCACGGGGCCGATCCATTTCTTCCAATTCATCCAGCGAGACCTTTAATCCTGCGCAGCCCCGTGGATGCGGCGACCTGAATTAGGCGATGGCCGCGCGGCTGTCACGCCATCTTCTCTTGATCCGGCGCGGCCTTTCGGGAAAGACTGACGCCGAAATAACGCAAGAGGACCGCACGTGTCAGCCCCCATCGAGACCCGACTCCAAACCCGCGGCGATATGGCATGGTCGATCGCGGTGGGGGGCATCGGCATCGTCGCCTTCGCCGTCTTCGTGCTGTTCGCCTGGTATTACGCGGCGACGCTGTTCCTGGTGTTCGCCGGCGCCCTGCTCGGCGTCGCGCTTACCGCCATGACAAACCTGCTGCACAAGGTGATGGGCGGCCCGCACGCGCTGCGGCTGGCGCTTGTCTGTATCGTGCTGGCGGGCCTGTTGTCCGGCGTCGTGTTTCTCGGCGGCTCGACCATTGCACGGCAGGCGACCGTACTGAGCAACACGCTGAAGTCGCAGATCGCAACCGTCAAAAGCTTCCTCGAACAGCACGGAGTCGATACCAGCTATCTCGAGCTTGGCAGTGCCACGGCTGCGGCACCCGCAGGCAGCACGGGCGACACGCCCGCGACCACCACAACACCCCCG
>CALRLJ020000119.1:0-9565 GCA_943368635.1 Sediminibacterium ginsengisoli
CGTGGCTCAGAACACCATTCAGGACGCATCCGACAACGGCATCGAAATCCTGCGCACCACCATCGGGGATGACGGAACGATTGTCGTCAACAACCGGATCGAGGACATCAAGGCAGGCCCCGGCGGTTCCGGCCAGCACGGCAATGCCATCAATGCGTTCCGCGCAGGCAACGTCATTGTAAGCGGCAACCGCATTCGCAATTGCGATTATTCCGCCGTGCGCGGCAACTCGGCTTCCAACATTCAGATCACCGGCAACAGCGTCAGCAACGTCCGCGAAGTCGCGCTCTACTCGGAATTCGCATTCGAAGGCGCGGTGATCGCCAACAACACCGTCGACATCTGCGCGGTCGGCGTGTCGGTTGCCAATTTCAACGAAGGCGGCCGCATGGTGACTGTCCACGGCAATGTCATCCGGAATATCCTGCCGAAGCGGCCGATCGGCACCGCGCCCGACGACGACGCCGGAATCGGGATCGTCGTGGAGGCAGACGCCGCAGTCACCGGCAACGTGATTGAGAACGCCCCCTCCTTCGGGATCATGGCGGGTTGGGGAAAATATCTGCGCGACGTGACCATTACCGGCAACGTCGTGCGCAACGCCTTTGTGGGGATCGGCGTATCGGTGGTGCCCAGTGCCGGTACGGCACTGGTCAGCAACAACCTGATTTCGGGATCGCGGGGGTCGGCAATTGTCGGGCTCGATCACGCCAAGACTGTAACGGGTGACCTCGGCAGGGACGGAACGTCACGCTTTTCGCAGATCGTCCTGGGGCTTAACGCCGTTCGTTGACGGCATCGGCAGGAAAGGCGACGCCGGAATAGCGGTGTTCTCTGTTTGCGCGATGGCCACCTCGACCGGCTTGTCCTGAACCGGATCGGGAGGCGCAAGCTGCTCCCACGTCGCCAACGCCACACGGGCCTCCTGAACGACTTTCAGGAATTCCGGCTCTTTGTAATAGACCTTCCAGCGGCCGGTTTCGTAAAGTTCGATCAGATACTGAAGCCGTCGGTCCGCCAGCATGCGCCAGCGCACTATGACACTTCGCCCGCGTTCGGCATCGCCAGAATTGGCCATTTCGATCCCAAGAAAATTCGCTGAAAAAGTACGTTCAGAAAATCACGCAAACGCAACGAATCGCTCAAGCATCGCGACACTCACAATACGTAACTCAACCTCTGCCACAACTACATGCAACTTTCGTGACTATCGGAACCGAGAACACGTCTATCGCACGTGACTAGCGCACCTGAAGCCTGATCGCGGCGCGAAGCGACACCCGGGAACCTGCGGGCGGCGGCTCGCGGCCGGAGACCGCCACCGCGCCGGAATTGGTCGTCCCCGAAACGGAGGGTGTCCCCGGCCTGACCGCTTCCACGGCAATCGCACGTGCAAGGGTCTGGGTGTAATTCGGCACCGGCGTGAACTGTTTTTTGCTGAAATCGTGCTGGATGCGGTCGCCGCCGCTGGCTTGCGTGGCACAAACGGCGGTCACAGTCTCGATGCCCTTGTCCTTCATCCGGAACTGAAATGGCGCTCCCGTTCCCGGAAACTGGATCGGCACTCCGGCCCTGATGAGATTGTCTCGCTGAAAGCTGTTCGGCAACAGCACGGTCCCCTCGCCCCGTTCGTCAATGTCGGTCAGGGTCAGGAAGCAGTCGCGCGGCGCGACGATGGTGAATACCGGGGTGTCGCCGAGGCGATAACTATCCCGGTCCGACGTGAGCGACAGATCGTCGATGTTGCGGATCGGCTGTACCGGCGGCTGGAGCGGGCGCAGATTTCTGATCATGACAATCCTGAGGTCGGTGAGATCAGGCACGATCCCGCGAAACGACACCTCAAATTGATCGCGTGGAACCGCGCCTTGCGCGAGCCGCCGGACCAGCGGCCGGTATTGCTGGTCGACATCCGCGACGCCTTCATCGAACTCGGCCTTCTTGAGTCCAAGTTCGGCGGCCGCCAGCGTCAGATCGAGATCGTCCTCGTAACGCTTGGCCAGCGCGTTGATCATCTCGATGCCATTCAGCTTCAATGTTGAATCCAGGCCTGCGCGCTTCATCGCATCCGCGAACCGCTTCGCATCGTCTTCGATCAACGAGTCCATCTTGTCATGCGGCGGATACAATCCCTCTACTGCATCGCGCACGTCCTTGGAGAAAGTCCGCCCCTTCAAAACCAGTTCCCGGACGTCGTCCTTGGCTTTGCGCATGCCCTGGTCGTGGCAGCCCATGCAGGAGATGCCGTTGGTCACCGAAAAATCCTTGCGTGCCGGATCGCGCACGATGGCGGTTGGCCCCTTGTCGAGCCGCTCACCCGTCGCCTTGTTCAGATAGTAGGCCTGAAAACCGTTTGGCAGGCTGAAGATGGTCTCGCCACCATCGTGATGAAATGCGTTCGGGCCGGTGGGGCCAAGCGGAAAACTGAACAGACTCTGGCGATCCCGGTTGCCCGCGAAATCATACGACGTCCAGAAATATCCGCTGCGCGACGGATGGCGCTCGATCAGGCGGTTGTTCTGGCTGACGCCGGAGCGCTGGAATGCGGCGCGCTGCGCGACGAAGTTGCGGATATTTCCCTCGACGTCGATGCCTTGCTCTCTCGCGAGCTGCTGGAAGGTATTCGGCAATTGCAGCAGAACGTCATAAAGCGGCGGCTGCGATGCGGTGAACGCAAACCAGTCGGCGCGAACATAAGGCATCGGCGTGGCAGCGCCCGACGCAAGCGTTCGGCTGAATTCGGTATCCGGCACGGCATTGTAGGGATAGACCGCGATGATGTTGTCCCAATCGGCAGGTTTCCAGCCAAGATCGAGCAGGTTGAAGCGGAGGATGCTGCCCTCGGGATCGATAGTTTCGAGTTTGACCACATCGGACGAACGACTCAGAGAGTTGAGGAACTTCACCGCAGCCTGCTGATAGACCTTCATGGCCGCAGGATCGACGCAGATATTGGTAAGATGGGTCAGCGTGAGATAACGCGTCGTCGACCGACGCTGCTGCCGCTGCTTGCCGAGATCCGACACCATGAACGATACCATGTCCTCGGAGGTGATGAATTTGTGGGTCTCACAACCGGCGACGGCCTTGGTACCGAGCGCGCTGACCCAGCTTTCAAGCGCTTTGAGATCGGATTCTGACGGCGGGGTATGTGACGAGCCTTCATAATAAATGTCGTAAGGCATTTCCTTGTCGGCAATCTGCCGGAACAGCTTCGAGCCGAGCGGATTACCCGGAAGGATGTAGTGGGGATTGGCGGCAATCTCGTCGAGCTTCAGAATATTGCCGAAATTCTTTGCGGGCCGTTCGCGGTCCACCAGCTTGCCAGTCTGATGGCAACGCGCGCAATGCGCCTCGAGCACATCGAATGCGGCTTTCGCAACCGGGTCGGACGGAGGCACCACGGCGTCTGCCGCGGCCGGCGCATCCTTGGCCTTCGTATCCTGCGCCATCGACGTCCCGACGATACCGAAGGACAGACCTGCCGCAACCGCGATGCCAAGTGCACGCAGACCAAACTCCGGAAAACCGCTCATGTATTTGCCCTCAAGACCGCCAATCTGGCGATCGACATCATGGATTGGTCGCTTCAACAGATCGGCACGTTCAGAACGAGTCACGCTAGGCCGACGCAATTCTGCGACAAAAGCTGATTGTCATTCGGTTGACAACAGAAAGGCCCATCCGGGGGACACCGGACGGGCCAAGCCGGGACAGCACGAGGGTGGATGGGCACCCGCACCGTTTTGGCTACCGGAGACGAAGTTTCGACACCGGCAGGAATTGGTCGGGAGAAGCGCGCGTGAGGTTCAGGCCGAAACATGCACCGTCGATGTTTTCAGATGTAGCAATCAGCGTTTGGCGCTGTCGTCCGATGCCGCTGCCATTGGCGCAGGCGCCACGGCCGAAACAGCGCCGAATGCATCGGCCTGCCCCGCCCCGAACTGATCGTCGCGGCCTTTGGGTCCGAGATCGCGCGCGGTCGAGATCAATGTCGCGCGAACGTCCGCAGATGAAATTTGAGGATTGCGCGCGATCATCAGCGCCGCGACACCGCTGACATAAGCGGCCGACAGCGAGGTGCCAGACGACATCTGGTACTTGCCGTCAGGCGCTGGCGACAGGATGTCCACGCCGGGTGCCGAGAGCGCGACATAGCTGCCACGGTTGGACGGGGCAAACAGATTGTCGGACTGATCGATCGCCGTGACCGCGATGACGTTGCGGTCGGCTGCGGGATAAAGCGGCGGCGACTTGGCACCCGCATTCCCGGCAGCAGCCACCAATACGATGCCCTTTGCAGCAGCAGCCGCAAGCCCGCGCTCCATGGCCGGGTCGTGCGGACCAGCGAAGCTCATATTGATGATCTGCGCTTTCTTCGAGAGCGCATAGTCGAGACTCTTCAGGATCAGAAACGATGTGCTTTCCGCGCCGTTTTTCTGCGATCCGAACGCCCGGATCGCCAGCAGGTGCGACGACGGCGCGGTCCCCATCAATCGGGCATGGGCCGCGATGACACCCGCGATGCTGGTACCGTGAGGATGCGGTCCTTCACCGTTGTTGAGTGCATCGAACGTGCCGGTAATGACGCCAGCCAATTCAGGATGGGTGACATCGATTCCTGAATCGATCACCGCGATCGTCACATCCGCGCCGACCGAAATCGCATGCGCTTCGGGCAGCCGCATCTTGGCGAGTGCATATTGTACGGGATCGCCCTCGGGCTTTGCCGCCGCAGCCGCCGTATTCTGTTGCAGCTTGAAGATGTTGTTGCGCTGGGCCGCTTTGACGTTTCCACCGGCGTTCAACTCACGCACGACGGTATCGACCGAGCGCCCGTCGGTTATCCGCCACCGGAAGAAGGTGCTGTTGGTCAGCGCGAAACTCTGCGATTGCACACGCGTCAGGCGATGACGCCGGGCGATTTGATCGGCCTCTGCGTCGGTGGGGGTACCCGCGACCTCGATCAACACTTCCTTGGCGACGTAAGTATTATCGGCAGCGGCAGGCGCGGACTTCTTTCCGGCATTCTTGTTAGGCTGCTTCTTCCGGCTTCTCAGCGGCGGATCGTCGTAATAGTCCACCGGCGGACCGTCATCGTATTCATGCACGATATGTGGGCGTGGACGCGGCCCCGGGCGGACGCGGTCATATCCATCATATCCAATGTTGGGTCGTATCGTCGGATTGATATTGATGCGCGGTCCCACATTCATGCTGGGGCCGGTACGCATGCTCATGCCGCTGTATTGTGCAAACGCCTGCGGGGCGGCAAGATTGAAGACAAGCGCCAGGACGGCAATCGATCTTGCGGACCGCACAAGGCGGGTCTTTCGAATGAAACCTCGCTTGCCTTTGCCTGTCTCGAACATTTGGCACCTTCGCAAATTTATCGGAGCGCCAGGACGGCGCGCAGGTTATGCCCCTCTTCGCCCGATGCAAGCCGCGGTGACGGCGCTCCGGCTGCAACTTACCGCGGCATTCAAACAGGATCGCGATTAGTCTGCGTTCACAACCAGGCTGACAATCTTCTCAGCCTGGAGACGCGTCAGAAGCTGCGCCGCATCCTCCTTTGACAGAGCCTTGTCACCGAACTGAACACGGAACATGCCGGCCTTCGGACCAGAAACGATGGAGGCGTTGTAGTTGTTGAGCAACTGGGCAATGTCGTCGGCCTTCGCATCGGGTGCGAAGCGGAGCAAGCCGAAGGTTCCCGTCTTCGACTGAGCCGGGAACGCCGCCGTCTGGAAGTTACCGCCGGTGCGATCCTTGACCAGCACGGTTCCGATCACACCCGCCTGCAGCAGCAGTGCAAATGCACCGGCGACGCCCGCATAAGCCAGCGTGCGCGGCGACAGACTGGAGAAAAATCCGGCAATGCGCATCACAGGATTGAACGATGCCGCGCTCTTGCGCGCAGGCTCGGCATCAATGGCGGCGAACAATTTCTGCATCGCCCGTGCCGACGGCGCGCCGAGGCTCTCGTTCAGCAGGATCGTTTCAGCGTATTCGTCCTGGATCGCCGCATACTGCCGCGCCAGATCCGGATCGTTGGCGAGCGCGTCATCGACGCGCCGGGCGTCGCGCAGGTTGAGCGTGCCCGCGGCATGGAACGGCAACAGAGCCTCGATCTCGGTGGGCTCGCGATCTACGCTTTGCTTGCTCGTCGTCATGGCCAACCTCGTTCTATGCCGGCTGCCTTGAGCAGCTCGGCCAATTTCTTTCGCGCATAAAACAGGCGCGTCTTCACCGTATTCTCCGGGATACCTACGATTTCGGCCACCTCTTCCACGGACTTCTCGTGGTAGTAGACGAGATCGACGATCTCCCGGTGCTCTGGCGAAAGTGCGGTCAGGCAATTCCGCAACGCGTTACTCGTGTCCTTCTTGGCGACCGCGACTTCCGGATTATCGGACGTGTCTTCGATCGCAGCGGCAGTCTCATCGTCCAGTTCCGCGTCCTTCCTCTTGCGGAGGGCAGACAGGGCCTTGAACCGGGTAATCGCCAGCAGCCACGTCGAGACAGCAGACCGGCCTTCAAACTTGCCAGCCTGACGCCAGACATCGAGGAAAACCTCACTGATGAGATCTTCCGCAATGGACTCGTTTCGAACGAGCCGCAGCGAGAAGCGAAACACCCGTACATGGTGCCTTCCGTAAAGCACCTGCATGGCGAGCCGGTCACCTTGGGCGATGCGACCGATCAGAACCTCGTCCGATGTCGCGTGGGTTGCACTCAATGGCCGTCTCGCAAGGTTGGTCGCATGCGACTGGGAAAGGGTTCGATCAAATCCGTGAAAATCTTCACGATTTTCCGAAGCTGTCTGGATGGCGAAGCGCAAAATGCCCCTGAATCATGAACAAGGGCAAGTCATGTACCCTCGGGGTTGAGAAAGAGGTATTAATTTACCTAAATCGAACTATTCGGGACAAGCGGCGGAGAATGCACAGAATTTCCGGGGTTTTCGGGTTCCGGGACCGGTTCCAGCGATACCAAACCTAAAGGCTTTCCCGCCTACAGTCGTGCATTGCATTCCCTCAATGGCGAGTTCATGCGCGGCGCAACGTCATCGGCCCCAGGATCCCTGATAGGCAAGCTCGGCCGGAAGCATTCGGCCGTCGAAATCGAGTTGTCGCCAGAGGTTCTTGCACGCCGCACCAAGCAACGCCGGCAAATGCTCGACGTCGTCGGCGTCAGCTACATGATCGACGCGGCAATTCTGCTGATTTACGCCTATGCAGGTGCCACCAGTTTCATGGTCGCTTTGGCCTATGGTGCCTGCGGCCTGCTGTCTGTCGCGGTCTACATTGCGATATCCGAGGCCAAGATCAACGACCGCTTCCGTGATCATTACTTCATCCTGCAACAGACCAGCATCAGCCTGGCGATCATGCTGGCGTTCCTGTATTTCGCACCCGAAGTCGGCTGCCTGTTCCTTTGCTCCATCTTCCTCGTCTTTACTTTTGCCGCACTGCGTTCCACGCCCTGGCAAACCGTCATCGGATGGACGATGGCGGCCATCGGACTGACGATCGTCTTTCTTCTGACAGATCAACCTATCGGGATGCCGACCGGTACGCCGCTTGAGCGATTCGCGACCATGCTGGTTTTTGTTCTGGTGCTCGGCCGCGGCATGATCGTCGGATTATTCAGCAGTTCACTGCACGAATCTCTCTACCGGCGCGGCATTGAGTTGAAGAAAGCCTATCAGCGCATCGAAGAACTCGCCGAACTCGACGAATTGACCGGCTCTCTGAATCGCCGGTCCATCATGCAAACACTCGATGAAGAAATCATCCGCGCCCGGCGGAGCAACATGCCTTGCGCCGTGGCACTGATCGACCTCGACTGGTTCAAGCGGATCAACGACCGGTTTGGTCACCCTGCCGGCGATGAAGCATTGCGGGCATTTTCGATCACCGTGTTCGCGAATATTCGCAGCATCGACAAGTTCGGCCGTTACGGCGGCGAGGAGTTTCTGCTCAGTCTTCCGGAGACGTCTGACGGAGCCGCGCTGCGTACCGTCGATCGGCTCCGCGGAATCGTGGCGTCCCTCGACTGGAGCGCAATTTCACAGGACATGAGCGTTACAATGTCGGCCGGTCTGGCAACCCTTCGGGCAGACGACACCGCGGACAGTATTCTCGTCCGCGCTGATCAGCTTCTTTATCGGGCCAAAGACATGGGGCGTAATCAGGTTGTCGCGGCCTAGTTCAAATTTCCGTCAGCCAAGAACCTGGCTGGCATTCCTTGCTTCGACGTTTCCGGGACAGAAAGTCATGAGTTCGAAATCAACAGCACGGCCAGCGAACCTTCTCACTGAACTTCAAAATGCTCTCGCGCACGGCACCGTGGCGCGCCGCGTGGAAACCCTGCGCCGGGTGACGGATCTCTTCCTGTACGGTGTGGTCGAATACACCGACGAGCAGATCAACGTCTTCGATGACGTCTTTCACTGCCTGATCGAGGAAATCGAGACGTCCGCCAAGTCGCTGCTGGCGAACCGTCTTGCGCCGATACCGAAGGCTCCGCCACGCCTGATCTATACGCTGGCATTCGATGACGAGATCGAGGTTGCCGCGCCGGTGCTGTCGCATTCGGAACGATTGAATGACGACATGCTGATCGCAAACGCGCGCAGCAAGAGTCAGGGCCACTTGCTCGCGATTTCAAAACGAAAGGTCTTGAGCAACGCCGTGACCGACGTGCTTGTCGAACGCGGCAACAACGAGGTCGTGGAGAGCGCGGTCAATAATCCGGGCGCGGAGTTCTCCGATAAAGGTTTTACGCAGCTTGTGTCCCGCGCCGAGGGGAATGACGAACTTGCGACCTGCCTCGGAACGCGACGGGGCATCCCGCGACCGCATTATCTCAAGCTGATCGCACGCGCGTCGGATTCGGTAAGGGCGCGCCTTCAGGCCGCCAACCCGCGCGCCGCCGAGGACATCTCGATCGCTGTCAAGCAAGCCGCCTTCAACGTCGGCCATGGAGCGGGCGGCGAGAAAGCGGCCCAGGCCTTCCGGCTTGTAAAATCTCTCTTTGACGATGGACGCCTCGACGAGCGGCAGATTGCCGAATTCGCAGCGGCCGGACGGTTCGAGGAAACAAGCACAGCGCTGGCGATGTGCGCAAATGTTTCGGTCGCGACGGTCGAAAACATGATGATCGAGTCACGCTCTGAGGGGCTGTTGGTCCTTGCCAAGGTAGCTGGACTGTCTTGGATGTCGCTCAAGCTCGTTCTTGAAATGGGCGGCGCCACGCCCGGAACCGAATCCGGGAACATCGAAGATCATAAATCGAGTTACGACATGCTGCGTCCGTCCACGGCCCAGCAGGTGCTGCGCTTCTACCGGATGCGCCAGGACACCGAACAGACCGAGCCAGCGGCCTGATGCTTGTGGCGATTGCTTTCGCCGAACCTTAGCCCGGATCCTAGAATCTCAGGACACGCGATCCAGCGAGCGCGCCGATCGCCGCGACGAACCCGATGGCAATCGTGTACCAGGTCGCAACGAACATCGGTGAGTCGTCGGTGCAGTGCGCGGCATAGAGCGTCGCAGCCAGT
>CALRLJ020000120.1:0-9521 GCA_943368635.1 Sediminibacterium ginsengisoli
TGGTGCCTGAATAGGCGACCAGTCCGTTCGAGGTGGCAACGATGTCGCCGGGACGCAGCGTGGTGTCGAGCGACAGATCGACCGGCGCGAGGCCTGCGGGATCACGTCCGTTGCAGGTGCAATCCGCCTTCAGCGCCTTGCGGTAGGCGAAGGCATTGGGCGTATCCACATAGCGCTCGCCCATATTGCCGACGGCATAGTCGATGCTGTTGCCGGAAAAGACCTTGGTCTGGCTCGCCGGGCAGAATGACTGGCACATCTGCGCAGGCGTGCTGCCGCCGCGCGCGGTCAGCGGGAAATAGCGGCCATCGCAGGTCCGCACGCAGTAAGTCGTGAAACGTCCGCCGGACGAAGCGACCGGGGCGGGCGCGGGATTTGGATTCGACAAGCCGAACGGATCGGCGAAGGCATTGCTCGGCTGCTGCTGTTGCGGCGATTGCCGTTCGGGCTTGTCGTTGCCGAACAGGAAATCGAAAATACCGGCGGACGCCACGCGCGGCGCAAGCGCCACGGGCATCGCCAGCATGAAGGCGAGAACAAGCGTCATGCGGCGCCGCACGCGCGAAATACGCAACTGTCTACGCAACTTTGGCCCCACTCACGCAACGCTGACGCCTGCGGCAAGTCGATGCCGCAGCGTCAATGACCTTAATGCGTGATGGTAAACGCGAGGTTAGGAGGGCGGCCGATCGAGAGATGCCAGCGCTTTGGGATGCGTCTCGCGCAGCTTGACCAGCGTCAGCAACGCGTGATTGACCGGCGTCGGAACACCGGACGCAGCACCCTTCCTCACGACATAGCCATTCAGATAATCGATCTCGGTGGGCTTGCCGCGCGCGAGATCCTGCGCGGTGGAGGAGGATTGTTCCGGCATGGTTGCGGCGAGACCGAGAACCGTTTCCCGAATCTCCGGCGGGATCGGGATGGAAAGCGCCTTCGCCACCGCGACGCATTCGTCGATCACGTTGCGGGCGACGTCGATGATTCCCTCGGCCTCAAACAGCGGACCGTAGGATAGCTCCGCGATGGCGGAGAGCGGATTGTAGACGCAGTTCGTGATCAGCTTGATCCACAGCGCGACGGTGACGTCTTCCGAAACCGTCGTGGGAATCGCCGCATCGCTGAATTGCCGGGCGATATGGCCGCTCGCCGGCGACGGGCCAATGGTGAGATCGCCGCGGCCCTTGTGCTTGACGTGACCGGGACCGGCCATTTCGGCGGCGACGTAAACGGCGGCAGGAACAGCGACCGGCTTGATGATGGCCTGCAGGCGTTCGGCATTGTCCACGCCGTTCTGGAGGCACAGCACGGTGGCATCCGGCTTGAGATGCGGCGCCATGGCGCTGCCGGCGGATTCGGTGTCGGTCGATTTCACGCACAGCAGAACAACGTCCGCGCCGGCGACGCCCGAAGGTTCGCCGGTCGCTTGCACAGGGATGCTGCCGTGGAAATGGCGGCTTTCAAGCAGGAGACCGCGCGCAGTGATGGCGTCGACATGTTGAGGCCGTGCGATCAGGGTCACATCGTGCCCGGCACGCGCCAGCATCGCGCCCGCGTAGCACCCGACGGCTCCGGCACCCATGACCGCGACTTTCATCCGGCCTTCTCCGTCACGTCCGAAATCGAGGCCGCGTGCCTACGGCTTGAAGAACAGGAACGTCGCCAGCACGAATGTCGGCACCAGCACCAGCATCGACCACACCATGTAGCCGAAGAAGCTCGGCATTTTCACACCGGCCTGCCGCGCGATGGCATAGACCATGAAGTTCGGCGCGTTGCCGATATAGGTGTTGGCGCCCATGTAGACCGCGCCGGACGAAATTGCAGCCAGCGTCGCGGCCTTCGCGCCCATTAGCACCTGTGGATCGCCGCCGGCGAGCTGGAAGAACACGAGGTATGTCGGTGCGTTGTCGAGGAACGACGACAGGCCGCCGGTCAGCCAGAAGTAGGCGGCGGCGTTGTTGCTGCCGTCAGCGTTGGTGACAAGGCCGAGCAGTGCTGCGAACGGCCCCTGCGCGCCGGCCTGCAGCATCGCCATCACCGGCACGATGCAGATGAAGATGCCCGCAAACAGGATTGCGACTTCCTGAATCGGCCCCCACGAAAATCCGTTGGCCTTGCGGTCCGATTTCTGTGTCCATGCCAGAGACGCGAATACAACCACGACGAAAATCGCGTCGCGCAGCAGATCCTGAATTTCAAGATCGACATTCGCGATCTTGAAGGTGATGCCGGGCTTCCACTGCGCGCTCATCAGGATCGCTGCGATAACGACCGCGATCAGCAGCAGGTTGACCTTGCCGTGAAGCTTCAACGGCGAGTCGGGCGTGGGATCCTTCGGGTGGGTGAAGCGACCCTCGCGGTGATGCATATAAATGTCGATCACCATGAAGATCGCCAGCACGATGCCGCCGACCACCAGCGTTTCCAGCCACAGGTGTTGCGTGGTCCAGAAGAAATCGACGCCTTTCAGAAAGCCGATGAACAGCGGCGGATCGCCGAGCGGTGACAGTGCGCCACCGATATTGGCGACGAGGAAAATGAAGAACACCACGACGTGGGCATTATACCGGCGGTCGTCGTTGGCGCGGATCAGCGGACGGATCAGGATCATCGCGGCGCCCGTGGTGCCGACAATGCTCGCCATCACGGCTCCGACTGCGAGCAGCACCGTGTTGGTGAACACGCTGTCGTGCAGGTTGCCTTCGAGATAGATGCCGCCTGCGACCGTGAACAGCGCCAGCAGCAGCAGGATGAACGGCATGTATTCGAGGAACGCGGTGTGCGCGAGCGTTGTCGTCACCGTATGGACGTCGGCGGTCAGAAACAGCGGGATGACGATCAGTGCGGCCCACAGCGTGGTGAACTTGCCGTAGTGATGTTCCCAGACATGCGGATAGAACACCGGGCCGGTGGCGATGCACAGCAGGATGCCGACGAAGGGCAGCGCCCAGAGGATCGACAGCTTCGCGCCGTTCAGTCCTTCGGCGGCGAAGGCCGGGGCCGGGATCAGAAACAGCGCGATGGAGAGGGCGGCAATTCCGAGGCCCATGCGGCGGAAGGAAGCCCGTTGCGGGCGTGCATTGAAGTCAGTCAAAATACCTCCTCACCGCCTCATCCCGCAGACGGGGTGAGGGACCGGCTATCAGTTTTTGAGAAATTCGCCCGCCTTGTACAGCGCGCGGAATGGAATGCCGGCTTCGGCGAAAGCTTCGGTGGCGCCTTCGTCGCGGTCGACCATGGTGAACACCAGCACGACCTCGCCGCCGCCGTCCTTTACCGCTTCGACTGCCTTGATCGCCGAGCCGCCGGTGGTGGTGACGTCCTCGACGATCACGATGCGCTTGCCGCTCAGATTCTCACCCTTGGCGAGGCCTTCGACCGCGAGCCGCGCGCCGTGTTCCTTCGGCTTCTTGCGCACGAAGAACGCGGCGATGGGATGTCCCTTCAGCCACGACAGTTGCGCGATGGCCCCTGCAATCGGCACCGCGCCCATTTCCAGTCCGCCGATGTAATCGATCTTGTCGTCCTTCAGCGCGTCGAGCGACAGCTCCGCGAGCAATGCAGCCCCCTCCGGATCGAGCATGGTGGGCTTCAGGTTGAAGTAGAAATCGCTCTTGCGGCCCGAGGCCAGCGTGATCTCGCCGCGCCCGAACGAGCGTTTTCGGATGATGTCGGCGAGGCGGGCGCGGGACGCTGATTTGGACAAGGCAGTCTCTTCAAGTTATGGGATTTGTGAGGTTTTACCTCTCGATCCGTGGACATTCCACAGCGGATCGCTCACCGTCAACAGCGCAAGATCAATAAAGGCAGCAAATGACCATCGGTCTCTACACCTGGAATACGCCCAACGGCCGCAAGATCAGCATCGCGCTCGAGGAAATGGGGCTGTCCTACAAGGTACATCCCATCAACATTTCCAAGGATGAGCAATTCGCGCCGGACTTCCTCAAGATCAGCCCGAACAACAAGATCCCTGCCATCGTCGATCCGGACGGCCCGCACGGCAAGCCGGTCAGTATCTTCGAGTCCGGGGCGATCCTGCTGTATCTCGGCGAGAAGACCGGCAAGTTCCTGCCGAAGGATCTGGGCGAGCGGATTCCGGTGCTGGAATGGCTGATGTGGCAGATGGGCGGCTTCGGGCCGATGCCGGGTCAGGTGCATCATTTCATCGCGCTCGAAAACGAGCAGGATCGCCGCTACGGCCTCGAGCGCTTCATGAAGGAAACGCGCCGGCTCTATGGCGTGCTCGATCGTCGCCTTGAGGGGCGTGAATTTGTCGCGGACAAAATCTCGGTCGCGGACTTCGCCATTCTCGGCTGGGCGTGGCGGCACGAGCGTCACAAGGTCGCGCTCGATGATTTCCCCAACGTGAAGCGCTGGTACGCCACGATGATGGCGCGGCCGGGTGTGACGAAGGGATTTGAGGTGAGCTTGAGTTGATGCAGCGAGACGTTCCCTCCTGCTGCAATCAACCCTGCTACAATCAACCCTGGGGCCGTGCCGGAATGTTCAAGCCCCGCTGCACCGCCGGTCGCGCCAGACCGCGGTCCAGCCAGGCGGGAACGTTCTTCAGGCTATCGAACGCGACCAGTTCGCGGGCCTCGTAAAAGCCGACCAGGTTACGCACCCAGCCGAGCATTGAGATATCGGCGATGGTGTAGTCGTCGCCCATGATCCATTGCCGGCCGTCGAGCCGGCGATCGATCACGCCGAGCAGTCGCTTCGACTCGGTCACGTAGCGCTGAAGCGGGCGTTTGTCCTCGTACTCCTTGCCCGCGAACTTGTTGAAAAATCCGAGCTGCCCGAACATCGGTCCGATGCCGCCCATCTGGAAATGGAGCCACTGAATAGTCTCGATCCTACGCGCGGGGTCGAGCGGAATGAACTTGCCGGTCTTGCTGGCGAGATAGTCGAGGATCGCCCCGGTCTCGAACAGTCCGAGCGGCTTTCCGCCGGGACCGTCAGGGTCGATGATCGCCGGAATCTTTCCATTCGGATTGAGCGACAGGAATTCGGGCGTCTGCTGATCGTTCTTGCCGAAATCCACCAGATGCGGCTCATACGGCAGTCCGATTTCCTCGAGCATGATCGAGACCTTCACGCCGTTCGGCGTCGGCAGCGAGTAGAGCTGCAGGCGGTCGGGATGTTTCGGCGGCCAACGTTTGGTGATCGGAAAAGCGGACAGGTCAGGCATGTGGCGATGTACTCCAGCTACAGCATTTTCGAGCGAAGCGGATACCGGTTCGCGCAAAGAAAACGCGTCAAAGCCTCCAAGGATGTGTCGAAGAACGAAGCAGATTGAGGTGATCTAGTGCGCTTCGTCCCAGTTGTTCGCTGCCCGCGCGTCAACCTGCAACGGCACCGACAGCGCCACCGCCGGGAACGGCGCGTCCTGCATCACCTGCTGCACCACCGGCAAGGTCTTCGCCACCTCGTCATCCGGCACTTCGAAGATCAGTTCGTCGTGAACCTGCAGCAGCATCTGCGCGGAGAGTTTCTTCTCGGCGAGCGCGCCTTCCATTCGGATCATCGCGCGCCGGATGATGTCGGCGGCAGAGCCTTGCAGCCGTGCGTTGATCGCCGCGCGCTCGTTGAACGAGCGGATCGACGGATTGCTCGCCTTGATGTCCGGGTAATGACACTTCCGGCCGAAGATGGTTTCGACATAACCGTGCTCGCGGCAGAAATCGCGCGTTGAATCCATGTAGGCGCGGATGCCGGGGAAGCGCTCGAAGTACTTCTTGATATAGGCGCCTGCTTCCTCGCGCGGAATGCCGAGCTGATTGGCAAGGCCGAACGCCGAGATGCCGTAGATAATGCCGAAGTTGATCGCCTTGGCGCGGCGGCGGACTTCGCCCGGCATGTCCTTGATAGGCACGCCGAACATTTCCGACGCGGTCATGGCGTGAATGTCGAGCTTGTCGTGGAAGGCCTGCTTCAGTGTCGGGATGTCGGCGATCTCCGCCAGCAGCCGCAGTTCAATTTGCGAGTAATCCGCCGAGACCAGCTTGTGGCCTTTGGCGGCGATGAAGGCCTTGCGAATTTTGCGGCCGTCCTCGGTGCGCACCGGAATGTTTTGCAGGTTCGGATCGTTGGACGACAACCGGCCCGTGGTGGTCGCGGCCAGCGCGTAGGTCGTATGCACGCGGTGGGTCTGCGGGTTGACGTATTCCGGCAGCGAGTCGGTGTAGGTCGATTTCAGCTTGGTGACCTGCCGCCATTCCAGAATGCGTTTCGGAAACTCGTGCCCGGCCTCGGCCAGCTCGTCGAGAATTTGCGCGGAGGTGGACCACGCGCCGGTTTTGGTTTTGGCGCCGCCCGGCAGGCCCATCTTGCCGAACATCACGTCACCGAGCTGCTTCGGACTGCCGGGATTGATCTCCTCGCCGGCGATCTTCTTGATGTCTGCTTCGACGCGCGCTGCGGTCTGGGCGAATTCGCCGGACAGGCGCGACAGCACTTGTCTGTCGATGGAAATACCGCGCCGCTCCATCCGCGCAAGCACGGCAACCAGAGGACGCTCCAGCGTCTCGTAGACGGTGTTGACGCGCTGCGCCAACAGGCGCGGCTTGAGCACGCGCCACAGCCGCAGCGCGATGTCGGCGCGCCCGGCGGCATATTCGGTGGCCTTGTCGATCGGCACCTGATCGAACAGAATCCGGTTCTTGCCGGTGCCGGTCAGTTCGGTAAAACCGATGGCCTTGTGACCGAACCAGCTTTCGGCCAGCGCGTCCTGATCGTGGTCGGCGCGGCCGGCGTCCAGCACGTAGGAAATCAGAATCGTGTCGTCGATCGGCGCCATCGCGATGCCGTGTTGCGCCAGCACGACCGTATCGAATTTGAGATTATGCCCGATCTTGAGAATCCCGGGGTTCGTCAGCAATGGTTTCAGTGCGGCCAGCGCGTCGGCGGCCTTGATCTGGCCTGGTGCAGGCCCTGCTGCAAACAGACCCGATCCATCGCCGGGCTTGGTATGCGCCAGCGGCACGTAGCAGGCTTCATTGATGCCGGTGGCGAGCGAGATGCCGCAGATTTCGGCCTGCATCGGATCGGCGCTCGATGTCTCTACCGTGAGCGAAACCTGACCGACGTCGAACGCGCGCGCGATCCATCGCTGCAATTCGTCGATTGTGCCGATGGCCGCATACTTTTCGCGATTGAATTTGGCGTTGCGCGCTTCCTCGGCGCGCGCATCCGCAAGCGCTTTCGGCGTTTGAGGACCATCATTGTTCGCCGCCTGCTTCGCTGGCTTCGCCGATCCGGCCCACTGGCCCGCAGTGGATGTGGTCTTTCCAAACAAATCGGTTTCACCGCCGGGCGACGCCGCGGAAGAATTTGCCGCGGCATTGCCGGGGGCGGACGCGCTCTTGTTGGCAGTATCGGCTTCCACGTCGGACGGATCGATCTGCGCATACTCGGCCACGCGCCGCGTCAGCGTCGAGAATTCCATCGCTTTCAGGAATGCGATCAGCTTGCGCGAATCCGGCTCGTGCACGGCAAGATCGTCCAGCGGCACGTCGAGTTTTACGTGGTCGTCGAGCTGCACCAGCTTGCGCGAAATGCGTGCTTTATCGGCATGCTCGATCAGCGACTCGCGCCGCTTCGGCTGCTTGATCTCGGGCGCGCGCTTGAGCAGCGTTTCGAGATCGCCATATTCGACGATCAACTGGGCTGCGGTTTTGATGCCGATGCCCGGCACGCCGGGGACGTTGTCGACGGAGTCGCCTGCGAGCGCCTGGACCTCGACCACCTTCTCAGGCGGCACGCCGAATTTCTCGATCACTTCGGGAATGCCGATGCGACGGTCCTTCATGGTGTCATACATCGACACGCAATCGGTGACCAACTGCATCAGATCCTTGTCGCTAGAGACGATGGTCGCCGTCGCGCCGCGTTCGCACGCCTCGCGCACGTAAGTTGCGATCAGGTCGTCGGCCTCGAAGCCTGCCTGTTCCAAACATGGAAGGTCGAAGGCGCGCACCGCCTCGCGGATCAACGCGAATTGCGGAATCAAATCCTCCGGCGCGGGCGGGCGCTGCGCCTTGTATTCGGGATACAATTTATTGCGAAACGTGACTTCGGACTTGTCGAAGATGATCGCCAGATGCGTCGGCCGGTTGTCCGGCGGCATATCCCGCATCAGTTTCCACAGCATGTTGCAGAAGCCGAGCACGGCATTGACCTGCAAGCCGTCGGACTTGCGGTTCAGCGGCGGCAGGGCGTGGTAGGCGCGGAAGATGTAGCCCGAACCGTCCACCAGAAAGACGTGATCGCCCTTGGCGGGGACTTTGGCTGCTGAAGTCTTCGCCGCCGCCGCTTTGGCAGCGGGTTCCTTGGAAGAGGCGGGTTTCGCGGCGGGTGATTTCGCAGGCTGTGCGGGCTTTTTCGGCATGGCCGCAACTTAAGGATTTTGGCCGCGAATAACACCCCTCCGCAGGGCAGATGCGCACCGGAATCTTCTTCCCCTCTCCCCTTGTGGGAGAGGGTGACCGGAACAAGTCCGGGCGTGACGCTATGAATGTAACGGCTGGGTTACTCCGCCGCCTGCAGCGCCGGTCGTTTCTGCTTCGGTGCGATCCAGAACATGGCGGGCCGCTCGAACAGGAAGTTCAGCCCGGCGCGTTTCGCACCCCACCACATCGCCAGCGCGCCAAGCACGCCCGCCGTGGTGTCGATCAGCGAAATCAGGCCGATGTCCGGAATGATATTGGTCTTGAGCAGCAGCAACCGCACGATGGCCATCGGCAGGAAGAAGGCGAGATAGATGACGATGGAATGCTCGCCGCAGTAACGCAGGAAGCCGAGCCAGTTGGCGCGCGCCAGCAATGTGCCGCTGACGATCACCGCACATGCGCCGGCAAATCCGAGCGCGAGCGACAGACCCGGCCGCGTGCTGAAATCCGCGAACACCAGCACGCCGTTGGCGACTGCCCATGCCGCAAGGCCGATCAGCGCGACGCCGGGCTTCTCGCGGGCACGGTCGGCCAGCGCGAACACGTAATTTGCGAACAGGTAGCCGGAATAGAAATAGACAAACCGGGCGGCGAATTCGTCGATCGCGGTCCAGCCCGTGGTCATATGGGTCATCTCAAGGGCCGCGGCGATCAGCCAGATCAGCGGAGCGGGGACGCGCAGCGTCGCCTTGGTCACCACGAAAAAGATCGGCAGCAGATAGATGAACCACAGCGTGCCGAACGGCTCGATGAAAGATTGCAGATACATGACACCGACATGGGCCCAGCCTTGCTCGGCGGCGAAGCCGGGGGCCTTGAAGCCGAACTGGATGGTGACCCAGAGCACATAGAAGTAAGCGAAATGAACCACCTTGCGGTCGAGATAGGTGCGCCAGTCGCGATCGATCACCCGCGCCAGGAAGAGGCCTGAAATCAGGAAGAAGTCCGGCATCCGGAACGGCCGGGCGAACTCCACGAACAGATGCATGAAGCCCTGCTTGCCTGCGGCCGCCTCGACGCCCAGCGTCGAATGCATCATCACCACCATGACGATGCAGATACCCT
>CALRLJ020000121.1:0-9509 GCA_943368635.1 Sediminibacterium ginsengisoli
AAAAACGTGTCGCCCAGGTGCGCCACCAGCGCGAGCGGGATCGGCGAAGGCGTCATATTCTCCTGCAGGCGGCCGGTGATGTAGCTGGCCGGGAATCCCCGCTCCTTCCACCAGGCCCGCCAGATGCGGTCGGCAACCGCATCGAAAAATGCCGGCTGCTGGCGCAGGTCGGAGATGGTGAACGCGTATGTCAAGATGTCGTGTTCCGATCTCGTCGCTTGTCTGGCATATGATCCGGGTTAAGGTTCGCAAAATTTGATCGGGAGAAAAACATGGCGTTGGCAGTCACGAGTCAGAACTTCAAGGACGGCGACTATCTCGGCAAGGATCATATCCTGTCCCAGGAATTCGGATTCGGCTGCGCGGGCGGCAACCGCTCTCCCCATCTGAAGTGGTCGAACGTGCCTGACGGCACCAAGAGCTTCGCCGTGACCTGCTTCGATCCCGATGCACCGACCGGCAGCGGCTTCTGGCACTGGGTTGTGGTGAACATTCCCGCGACCACGACCGAACTCGCCCTCGATGCCGGAAACCCCAAAAGCGGACTGCTCCCGAAGGGCGCATTGCAGACGCGGACCGATTTTGGAGCTGCCGGCTATGGCGGCCCCTGCCCGCCGGAGGGCGATCATCCTCATCGTTACCTCTTCACTGTTCATGCGGTGAAAGGCGAACTCAGCGCCAATGCGGACACATCGGCAGCGGTGATCGGCTTTCAGCTTCACTTCAATACGCTGGAAAAGGCCGCCATCATGGGGCTTTTCAAGCGCTGACGTTTATGGTGCGGGCGGGGCGACGCTCAAGCTCGCGATGGCTTTCTGCAGATCGCGTTTGTACTGCAGGAAGTCGACGAAAATCCCGTGCTCCCCGCGATTTCTGGCGACGGGCTGCGCATGAAAGGCCGCGATCTTGTCGCGGAAATCCGCCGTGGTGTCGGCGCTTTCCTTCTGCGCTTTGATGTATGCGGCAATCAGATCCGTCTGCAACGCGCGGCCCGGCCAGCCGACGCCAGCACCTTCCAGCAATCCCGCAACGTACAAGCCGTTCGCGCGTGCGGGGAAAATGTTGAGATAGAGGCGCGGTGAACCTCTCTCCGGCTGCCAGCTCAACTCCGTCAGGTCTTCAAGAAACGGAAACGTTATCTCGTAGCCGGTGGCGAACAGCACAAGATCGACCTGATCTTCCTGCCCGTCGCTGAAGACAACGGTATCGCCGCGAAATTCCTTGATAGGCTTGCGTAGGCTCACGTCGCCCTGCCCCAGATGCTGCAGCACCAGCGAATTGACGATCGGCGTCTTGTCGTAAAGCCGGTGTTCGGGCTTCGGCAGTCCGAAGCGCTCGGGCGGCCCGACAAGAAAACGCAGGATCGGCTCATGCAGCATCGAGCGCAGCCGCTTCGGAATAATAAAACGCTTCGGCTTGTGATTGCCTTCGTCGGCGGGCTTTCCGGCGAGAAACTTCGGCACGAAGTGATTGCCGCCACGCACGCTCCACAGCACCTGTTTGGCGCGATGGACCGCATCGACGACAATGTCGCAGCCGGTATTGCCCATGCCGACGACAAGCACGCGCTTGCCCTCGAAAATGTCGGCGGTCTTGTAGTCCTTGGCGTGCATCAGCTTGCCGCTGAACTCACCCGGAATCTTCGGCATCAGGGGATCGCTGAGATGGCCGTTGGCGAAGATCACGCTTTCATAATCTTCGGTAGTGCCGTCGCCGAGCGTGGCACGCCAGCTCCCGTCACGCTGCTCGATCTTGCGGACATCGGTGTTGAAGCGGATAGACGGATACAGATCGAAATGCCTGGCGAAGGATTTGAAATACTCCGAGACAAGCGCATGGCCCGGATAGGCGGGCCAGTCCTCGGGCATCTGGAAATCAGCATAGGCCGTGGTGCGCTTGGACGAAATCAGATGCGTCGAGGCATAGACCGCGCTGGGCGCTGCGCCATAAAGCCATTGTCCGCCGACATCGGCGTTTTTATCCACGCCCTTTACCGGCAGGCCGGCTTCTTTGAGACTCTTGATGGCGGCAAGCCCCGCAGGCCCCGCGCCGATGACGAGCGTCGTCATTTCACGCGCTCCGCACGGCCGTCGCGATAGCGCTCGAACACTTTGCGCGCGTCATAACGGGGCGTAAATCCAAACTCGGATTTCAGCTTGTCGTTGGCCAGCACCGGCCGGTACTGGATGAACTTGGCATGACCCGGCCCGAGCTTGGTGACGCGCAGCAGATGCAGCAGCCACAACGCGAACTTCAACAGAGACGGCGGAATTGCGATGTAGGGCCGGTGATTCAGCTCCGCGATCTCGCGCAGACTGAGCGTGCCGTCGCCCGCGAGATTGTAGGTGCCAGGCTTTGGCTGACGCACCGCTCGCGCCAAAGCCTCCACAACATCGCTGTCCGCGATCAGTGAGAACGGCGTCGCGGTGCCGCTGACGCCCATCACCACCGGCCGCTCGAAGATCGCCGTGATCTGGTTGTTGGTGGTCGGACCCAGCACTGTGCAGGGCCGGAACACGGTCTGATGCAGATCGGGATACAGATCGTGCCATTCGATCAGCATTTCCTCGACCTCGCGCTTGTTGCGGGCGTAAGGAAAATCGGCGTTGCCGCGCAGCGGATCGGTCTCGTGCAACGGCACCGGATTGTCGGAATGGTAACCGTAGGCGGAGCCGCTGGATGTGACGATCAGATGTTCGACACCGGCATCGAGCGCGGACTGCAGCACATTCTTGGTGCCGAGCACGTCGATTTCCCAATCGCGCTGCGGATCGCCGCCGACCGCAACGACGGATGCAAGATGCACCACGGTCTGCGGGCGGTGCACTTGAAACAAATCTCTGAGCGCCGGATCGCGGACATCGCCAGTCAGGTACGTGACGTTGGGGAGGCGTTCATCGGCGACGACCTCACGCATATCGAGTGCGAGGATCTCGGAGTTGGTGCCGGCACGCGCCAATTCAGCGATCAGCGACTTGCCGATAAACCCCGCAGCACCAGTGACCAGCACACCGCCGTTCATCGCATATTGTCCTGCGTGGGCATCGCTCATGCGGCTGTGTCCGTGCGTTGACTGGCGCGTTCGCCTTGCGGATGCGGATCGCGGCGCTTCCACCATGTCGCCAATGCCCATCCGGACACCAGATGCCAGACGCCCCAGCCTGCCGCGACCAGCGCCGCGCCGCCGATACCGTCGAACTGGTTGAGGATCAGCGCGAGACCCAGACCTGAATTATGCATGCTGACTTCGATAGTCATCGCGCGGGTGTCGTAATTACTGAGCCGCAGCAGCCGCGCGGTGCCCCAGCCGAGTCCGATAGCGATCGCGTTATGCAACACGACGAACGGCAGGATCGATTGCACGAAGGTCGTCAGATAACGTGCATTGGTGAAGATCGCGCCGCCGATGAAGGCGACCAGAAACAGAAACGACAGAATCTGCAGCGGACGGCGCAGCAGATGACCAAGGCGTGGCCAGTAATGCACCGTCGCCAGCCCCAGCGCCATCGGAATGCCGAGGATCGCCATGGTCGAGCCTAGAAATGACAATGGCTCGATGCTCACCTGCCGCAGAAGCGCGTTGGTATCGGGATTAAGCCCGGCCCAGAACAGGATGTTGAGCGGCGTGGTGACGATGGCCAGCAGGCTCGAGACGCCGGTCATGCTGATCGAGAGCGCGGTGTTGCCCCGCGCCATATGCGTAATCAGGTTGGAGATATTGCCGCCGGGACATGCGGCCACCACCATCATGCCGAGCGCGATGCTGGGCTGCGGCTTCAGCAGCATGGTGATCGCCCATGTCACCGCAGGCAGTAACGCCAGCTGCGCCAGCAGGCCGGAGAGCGGCGCGACCGGCCTGCGAAACACCTCGATGAAATCCTCGATCCGCAGATCGAGCGCGACGCCATAGATGATCAGCGCAAGCACGCCGCCGAGGACAAGCTGCCCCGTCGGATTGATATTCAGCAGAATGTCGTCGATCGGTGCGCCCGTCATGTGCCCCCCGGCGTGAACTGCCAAGGTTAGTTGAGTGGATCACGGGACGCTAGTGGAGCGGTTCATGCTGCGTTGAAGCATGGACGCAGCAAAAAGGCCCCGTATCGGGGCCTTTCGCTTGGCTCAAATCGCAAGAGGATCAGTGGGCGTCGGCCCAGACTTTCTTCTTGGTGAAGTAAAGCAGGCCCGACAGCACGAGCAGGAACAGCATGACCTGCAAACCGAGGCGCTTGCGGGCCTCCAGATGCGGTTCTGCGGTCCACATCAGGAACGCCGAGACGTCCTTGGCGTACTGCTGCACGGTGGCCGGCGAACCGTCGTCGTAGGTCACCTGACCATCGCTGATCGGCTTCGGCATCTTGATCGCATGGCCGGGATAGATGTGATTGTAATACGATCCTTCCGGCAGCGCGAAACCGGCAGGCGCCTTCTCCTCGTAGCCCTGCAACAGGGCGTCGATGTAGTTCGGGCCCTTCTCCTGGAACTGGATGAAAGCGTCGAACACGAACTGCGGGAAGCCGCGCTCGTAACCACGGGCCTTGGCAATCAGCGACAGGTCGGGCGGATAAGCACCGCCATTCGATGCGCGTGCCGCCTGCTCGTTCGGGAACGGCGACGGGAAGTAGTCCGCCGGACGGCCGGGACGCTCGAACATCTCGCCCTTGTCGTTCGGGCCGTCCTGAACCTTGTAGTCCGACGCAAAGGCAGTCGCCTGCGCCACCGAGTAACCCGGACCGCCGGCATCGGCGAGGTTGCGGAACGCGACCATCGACAGGCCGTGACAGGCCGAACAGACTTCCTTGTAAACCTTGAGGCCGCGCTGCAACTGGGCCTGGTCGAATTTGCCCAGAGGCCCCGCAAACGACCACTTCAGCGACGGCGGTACAGCGCCGTGCGAATCTTCCGCCCTGGCGTTGGTCATGCCGCCCAGCATCAGCGTCCCGCCGATCGCAAGCGCGATCATGGCCGACACCGGTGTCTTGCCGGTCTTGCGCAACACGTCTTCGGCAATCGAGTTCGGCAGCGGACGCGCCTTCTCGATGCGGCTGAGAATCGGCAGCACGATCAGGAAGTAGGCGAAGTACGCGAACGTCAGCACGCGGCCGGCAACGACGTAGATGCCTTCAGGCGGCTTGGCGCCGAGATAGCCGAGACCGATGCAGACGGCGACGAAGATCCAGAAGAACTGCTTGGCGAGCGGACGATACTTCGACGAGCGCGTCTTGGCGCTGTCGAGCCATGGCAGGAACGCCAGCACGATGATCGCCGAGAACATCGCGATGACACCGGCGAGCTTGTTCGGGATCGAACGCAGGATCGCGTAGAACGGCAGGTAGTACCATTCCGGCACAATGTGCGCGGGCGTCACGGCCGGGTTGGCCGGGATGTAGTTGTCCGGGTCGCCGAGATAGTTCGGGATGTAGAAAATGAACCAGGCGAAGAACAGCAGGAAGCAGGTCATGCCGAACGCGTCCTTGAGGGTCGCGTAAGGCGTGAACGGAACCACGTCCTTCTCGGTCTTCGGCTCGACGCCGGCCGGGTTGTTCTGACCGGCGACATGCAGCGCCCAGATGTGCAGCACCACGACGCCTGCGATCACGAACGGCAGCAGGTAATGCAGCGAGAAGAAGCGGTTCAGCGTCGGGTTACCGACCGAGTAGCCGCCCCACAGCAGCGTGACGATGCTGTCGCCGACATACGGAATGGCGCCGAACAGGTTGGTGATGACGGTGGCGCCCCAGAAGCTCATCTGGCCCCAAGGCAGCACGTAGCCCATGAAGCCCGTGGCCATCATCAACAGGTAGATGATGACGCCGAGAATCCAGAGAACCTCGCGCGGCTCCTTGTACGACCCGTAATAAAGGCCGCGGAACATGTGGATGTAGACGGCGATGAAGAACATCGATGCGCCGTTGGAGTGCAGGTAGCGCAGCAGCCAGCCGTAGTTGACGTCGCGTACGATCAGTTCGACCGACTTGAAGGCGAAATCGACATGCGGGGTGTAATGCATCGCCAGAATGATGCCGGTGATGATCTGCACGCCGAGCATCATCGAAAGGATCGCGCCGAACGTCCACCAGTAGTTGAGGTTGCGCGGTGTCGGATAGGCGACGAAGGACGAGTGGATCAGTCCCCCGATTGGGAGACGCCGTTCAACCCATTTCAAGACTGGGTTTTGCGGGTTGTAGCTGGATGGTCCGCTCATGATGCGATCCTGACAAAGAAGAAGCGACGCAATCGGGTTAGATAAAAATCAGCCGATTTTGATTTTGGTGTCGGAGACGAAGGCGTAAGGCGGCACAGCCAGATTCAGCGGCGCCGGCCCCTGACGGATACGGCCCGACGAATCGTACTGCGAACCATGGCACGGGCAGAAGAAGCCGTCGTAATTGCCTTCATGGGCAATCGGGATACAGCCCAGATGCGTGCAGATGCCGACAACGACGAGCCACTGGTCATGGCCTTCCTTGACGCGCGACTGATCGCTCTGCGGATCGGGCAGGCTCGCCACCGGAACGGCGCGCGCCTCATCGACCTGCTTCTTGGTGCGGTTCATGATGTAGATCGGCTTGCCGCGCCAGAACACCTTGATGTCCTGTCCCGACGCGATCGGCGACAGGTCCACTTCGATCGGGGCGCCGGCCGCAATGGTCGAGGCGTCCGGGTTCATCTGGGAAATCAGCGGCCAGGCCACTGCCGCAGCGCCGACCGCGGCTACGGATCCGGTCGCTACATAAAGAAAATCACGGCGTGAATGCTCGGCCGAGGAGGAGGACGTCACGATTGCAAACCCTTTCCGAACTGCAACCGGCGGACCCATCCCCGTATGGCGCATTGCACGCGCCGGGAGAGGAAGCCGGTGCCCGCGGGCCCCGCGGTGGCAGAATGATCACTTGTCCTACTCAACCGGGCAGAACATACGATCTAGAATCGATCTATTGGCACCCTTGCCGGGAGAGCGCAAGCCCGCTATCGGCACATTTAGTGCGACGCACTAAAACCGCCTGTAGCTGTGATTTTTCCTCAACTTTTCCACCGGGGCCAAAGGCCGTTATCCAATGCGCGTCGTCCTGTTTCAACCTGACATCCCGCAAAACACCGGGACGATTCTGCGGCTCTGCGCCTGCCTCGGCGTCGAGGCCCATATCATCGAACCGGCCGGATTTCCCATTTCCGACCGGCATTTCCGCCGCGCCGGAATGGACTACCTCGACCAGGTCACCATCGTGCGCCATGATTCATGGGCCGCCTTCGAGGCGTGGCGGACCCAATCCGGCGGCCGGCTGGTGCTTTTTTCGACAAAGGCGGCAACGCCCTATCTGGCGCATCCCTATCGGGACGATGACATCCTGCTGTTCGGGCGGGAAACCGCCGGCGTGCCGGATGACGTGGTAAATGCAGCCGACGCGCGGCTGGTCATTCCGATCGCTCCCGGAATGCGGTCCCTGAATGTTGCGATGACGGTGGCGATGGCGCTGGGCGAAGCGTTAAGACAGACCCGGCGAATTCAATAAGGAACGGCGAGTTGAGTTACGCGGTCAAGGAAATCTTCCTGACATTGCAAGGCGAAGGCGCTCATGCCGGGCGCACCGCCGTGTTCTGCCGGTTCTCGGGCTGCAACCTGTGGACCGGCCGGGAGCAGGACCGCGCCGATGCCGTCTGCAAGTTCTGCGATACCGATTTCGTCGGCACCGACGGCACGCTCGGCGGACGCTACGCGAGCGCCGACGACCTCGCCTCGGCCATTGCCGCGCAATGGGTCGGTCCGCAAGCCTCCTCCACTCAAGACCACCGCTACACAGTCCTGACCGGCGGCGAGCCGCTGCTCCAGATCGATCCTGCCCTGATCGACGCACTCCACGCGCGCGGGTTCACCATCGCGGTCGAAACCAACGGCACCATCGCGCCCCCGCCCGGCCTCGACTGGATCTGCGTCAGCCCGAAAGCCGGCTCGCAACTGGTCGTCCGCAAGGGGCACGAATTGAAACTGGTCTATCCGCAGCCGGAAAACACCCCGGAGGATTTCGCGGGCCTGGAATTCGAGCGGTTCTCGTTGCAGCCGATGGACGGACCTGACATAGCGCAAAGTACGCAAGCGGCAATCGCGTATTGCCTGGCGCATCCGCAGTGGCGCCTCAGCGTCCAGACGCACAAGACGCTCGGGATCAGATAAGACTTACAAGACCGGACAAAACCAATGTGGGAATTGACGAAATCGTTCCGTTTCGAGGCCGCGCATGCATTGCCCGGCACGACGCTGGGCGAAGCAAGCGATGAAATTCACGGCCACTCGTTCCGCGCCGAAGTCACCATTCGCGGCACACCCGATCCCGCGACCGGGATGGTGACCGATCTGGGCGTGCTCGAACAACGGATGGCCGAGGTGCAGAAGTTGCTCGACCACAAGCTGCTCAACAAGGTCGATGCGCTGGGGGCACCGACGCTGGAAAACCTGACGCGCTTCATCTGGGACCGCGTCCAGCATACCGGCCACGTCACCCGCGTCAGCGTCCATCGCGACAGCTGCAACGAAAGCTGCACCTATTTCGGCCCGCAAGGCTAATTAAGAAAGTTCGTTAGGACGTCCCGTGGAAAAGCCCGTCACCGCCATCGAGCAACGAAAACAGCAGGCCCGCGCGTGGTTCGAGCACCTGCGCGACGAGATCTGTCTGGCACTGGAACAACTCGAAGCCGATGCGCCGGCCGCACTTTATCCCGGCGAGGCAGGCCGCTTCGTCCGCACACCATGGGATCGCACCGACCATTCGGGGAAACCCGGCGGCGGCGGCGTGATGTCGGTGCTGCGCGGGCGTCTGTTCGAGAAAGCCGGCGTGCACTGCTCAAGCGTGCATGGCGAGTTCGCGCCGGAATTCCGCGCCCAGATTCCGGGTGCAGCCGACGATCCGCGGTTCTGGGCCTCCGGCGTTTCGCTGATCGTTCATCCGCGCAATCCGAACGTGCCGGCGGTCCACATGAACACGCGTTTCGTGGTGACCACCAAGGCTTGGTTCGGCGGCGGCGCGGACCTCACCCCGGTCCTCGACCGGCGGCGGACGCAGGACGATCCCGACACGGCCGCCTTTCACGCCGCCCTGAAAACGGCCTGCGACGCCCATGCAGCGGTCGCCCCTTACGAGAAGTACAAAAACTGGTGCGACGAGTATTTCTACCTGCCCCACCGCAAGGAGGCGCGCGGCGTCGGCGGCATCTTCTACGACTGGCTCGATTCGGGGGGATGGGAGGCCGACCTGGCCTTCACCCAAGACGTCGGCCGGGCCTTTGCCCAGGTCTATCCGGAGCTGGTACGGCGAAATTTCGAGGCCGCATGGACCGATCAGGATCGGCAGGAACAGCTCGTCCGCCGCGGGCGCTATGTCGAATTCAACCTGCTCTATGACCGGGGGACCATTTTCGGCCTGAAAACCGGCGGAAACGTTGAGTCGATCCTGTCCTCAATGCCGCCCGAGGTGAAGTGGCCGTAGCAACTTCCCTCGGCGGGCAAAAGTTCAGAA
>CALRLJ020000122.1:0-9497 GCA_943368635.1 Sediminibacterium ginsengisoli
CAGGGTATCAAAGCAAATTTCAACATCAAATTCTGAGGGAAGGAAATGGATGATCGTTCGATTTCCTTAATCCTGTCTAACATCGCGAAACTGATGCAGATGGCCGAGCGAGTGGATGTCATGTTCAACGAACGTCTGCTCGATGTCCATCCCGACGTCTATCGGCTGTTTGTCTTTGATATTCCTCCTGCAGAAAGGAAACTTACCCTGGCGATTTGCCGTTTAATGGATCAACTGCGGTATCACGGAGCGATATTGCCCGCCGTGAAGGCTCTGGCTCAATCGAACAAGACTTTCCGGCTTGTCGAAATGAATTATGACGCGCTTGGCGAAACCTTGATCTGGACGCTTCGCCGAAGCCTCGGCGCCAGCTTCCGCTGTGACGTGGAACGTGCCTGGCGTAAAGCACTCAGCCGGAGCCCGCGCCAGATGAGGGTTGTTGTTGGTCGAGATGGGCAGACACCACAATGAGTACCGCCCCTGGCAAAGCGGTGGATGCATTTCGGCGCTCGCCCTCAATGCGCCTAGGAACAAAGGCGTTCGTTTAATGGGCAACAGAATTTATCTAGTCTTGCAGCGTGGTCGCTTGGCTCTTTAAGGACTGGCATCCGAACTCCGATCTAACACTGACCTCAACCACCTCGCTTATTGCTTTCATGCGTTGCGAGAGGTCGGGCTGAGATTCAAGAAGATAAGAAAGGAGTAACAATGAGTAGACTTCAGGATGCTTCTCGCGTTTCCTATAGTTCGAGCAAAGCGAGACTTGCCGCGAGAGTATCATTATGGGGCTTGTCTATTTGCGCGTGGCGAAATTTCTTAAATGGGGTTCGCGAATCCAGAGAACAATCTGCAGCGCGGTTGATCCATGAGCACAGGAATTTGTTGCAATACGATCAAGGAGCAATCTGTGATAGACGGACGTCATAGTCAGATCGTTGCGTCGACTTCGGATTTCCACGCAATTATTATCTCGGGCGTGGGATCGACATTCTTGGTTAGCGATAACACCGCTTTGGTCAGCGGGAACATCCGAGATCGCTCCCCATGGATTGCATCTCTTATTTCGAAGACTCACCGATTTACTTGCAATTCAAGTTATAGAAATGCGGCTGAAACACTGAGCGCGGAAATGAAGCACGTCCGGTATCTTTCAGTTCAAAAGCGGCCGCAGATGTGAATGGCTTCCGTCCCAATATTCGCGTGCATTTGCTGTGCAGCGCAAAGCGACCCTTTATTCCATGACACCCGATAAATGACGACGACGCGCTAGAAGCCTAGCGCTTGGCGTTGCTCGGACCAAGTCAGTGGCAGGGTCTTGGGAATACCAGGGAGGGACAACGTCGCTGGTTGAAAATTTGGAACTCCGCAGGCAATTGGAGGAGCGAATACCGCTCGGCCGGATCGCGGATCCAAAGGACATCGTCGGTCTTGCGTTATCCTTCGCTGCGCCGGCGTCAGGATTTGTGACGGGACAAACTTTGTATGTCGATGGCGGAATAACTTCGAGCAAATGACTCTGATGCCGCGTGGCGGTGGATCGGGGAGAGAGTTGGCATAATCTGCCCTTGTGCCTGTCGTAAATTAAATCCGGGCATATTGGTGATGCAGTCCGCCCAAGATTGGGCGACAAAGAATGTGCCCGGCCCGATCGACGGCGCATCCTTATTTAAGGATAGATGCGTGCGGATCCCATTGTAATATTTCATATACGACAGCAGTAAGTGACTGAGATGACGCTCCCCGAGCACGCCAACGTGGCAATGCACTCCCGTCGGACCGAACCGATCAGCCTTTCAGCATATCCATTTTGCCAGCGGGAGCGCGGCGACGTTGGTCGATCGCAAATGCCCATCGATCGAAGGGATGAAGACGTCGCCATAGACCCAACGCGATCGCGGATCAGATAGCGGGGAGTCTGTTCCCAGCCGCAGGCTTTCGTGAACTGATTTGCGATCCATTCTGCGGTCGGCTGTGACGCCGAACCATAAGATCTGTCGTCGGCCATGTCAGTGTGTACCGAAAACATGCGGCGACTTTCTTGCAGGTAAAATTCCCTGTTTCGGCTCGAAAAGTCCCTGTTCTCCGAAAATTTCTCCTGTTGAGTTGCGTAGGGAACTGCGGGAGAAGTCGCTGCAGCGCAGAGGGTTCTCGCTAAGAATCCATCCCCTAGAGCCTCGAAATCGCAAAAATCCCTGTAAAATTCCCTGTTAGCGGGGAATTTGCCTGGAGACGGGTGCGATCAGCACTGTGTCGCCAGCCAGCCGATTCCGAAGTCTGAAACGGAGTTGCCAATACAGTGAGAAACGCCCGCTTATGGCGGGCTCACCTTCGAGCTTTTTGGTAAAGCGTTTTTAGATTTGCGTAATGACGCGTTATGAAGCGAGATCAGCAGCCGCTGCAGCGTGACTCCAAAAAGCGATCATTTCTCGCCCCGCGACGTCAGGACAACGAGTTTCCCTTTATCTTTCGGCATGGCGTCGCCGATGTAGACGACATCTTGGCGATGTAGGCGACGGAGCTCGCGTATAGCAAATCCTTGCGACTGAGGAATCGCAGGGTGCCACGCGGATACGCATCGCAGAATGTCGATAGCGTTGCAGCCGTTGCCGCAACACTATCCTGCTTCGGTATGACCGCGATCCCGCCATCCCTCAGGACGAAGGCGTCCTTGACGTTCGACATGGATATGGCCGCAAGACAAATCTTGAACAGTGACTGATAGGCCTGTGGCGGCTGCACGAGGTCACCGCCAAGACTGCTAAGCAGATAGTCGCGGCTTTTGGTGCAGCTTTCAGCGTGTGCGGACCCCCCCGCAATCAACATCAATAGGATTCCGGCGGCAAAGGTCTTCATTACCTGCGGCCAATGGAAGCCGCGCGCCGCAAGATACCGCCCGGGTGCGCCTGATCTCGGGCTGGTGTCTTGTCCACGGTCTTGACGTCTTTTCGTTCGCTGGCACGTGGCAGGTGGTAAGTCTCGGCAGCGCACCGTTCCCACGATAGAGCACGTGAATGCGCGGCCGCGCCTGCTGCCAGCATCGATCGCATGTTGCTGTCTTCGACGATTGCCGTGATTGCCTGCGCAATGGATCTGACATCGGGCTCAACGAGCAACCCGGTTTCGTCGGCCAGAACGGCATCGGGAACGCCACCTATTGCTGTTGCGACGCTCGGCAGACCGCCGGCTCCGGCCTCAAGATACACCAAGCCGAAGCCTTCCACGCGCCCTGACGATTCCGGAATGCCGGTCAAGCAGAAGAAATCGCTGGCGCCGTAAATATCGCGAATCTGTTCATTCGGCAGCGACCCGAGCAGGTGAACTTCGCAATCGGTCGTGTCGACCATGTCGCGGAATTCCTCCACATAATCTGCTTCACCGTTCGGACCGATCACGAGCCAGGCGATTCGTCTGCGCAGTTCATCCGGCAGGCTCGATAGCGCCGCGAGTGTCTTGAGATGTCCTTTCCGTCGAGTAAGACGGGCAACGGTGACCATCACAATTTTGTCCGCATCGACTCCATAGGCCCTGCGTGTCACTCGGCGTCCTTTTCGCGGACCAAACCAGAAATCCGACACGCCGAGCGGAATTGCGATAACTCGGTCGCTTTCGATCGAGAAACGTTCGCGGAAAAGTTCGCGTGTAAACCGGCTGTTGGCGGCAACCTCGACTCGCGAGCCGAAAACGCCCGCGGCCTGAATTGCAAGCCTCTTAAGTGGCGTTTGAGTTTCGTTGATCTCTGTGCCGTGAACTGTCATCAGCAGGCGCGCCTGCGTCCGGTGACGCGACAGTGCCAGCGGAATGAAGAACGGCCAATCGGCGGCATGGATCACATCGTAATCCTCAATCCGGACCTGGTTGCGTGCGAGAAGAATCTTCGAGGGAAGATCCCGCATAGAATGAAGTCCGCCGTGAAAGCGATGAAGCTGAAAGGGATGTGACTTGTCTTCGTCCAGTGAACTTGTGGAGTAATCGGGGGCGACAACGGTCACCCGGGCACCAAGATCGGCGGCCGCTGTTGCAATTTCACGCGCGTAGGTACCGATGCCGCCGGTCGCCGGTGCGAATTCACTTGTCAGCATGAGAATGTTCATGGCGACGCGTCCTCAATGGAGAATCGGATTGATTACCAGGCCGCGAGTGTTCTGGATTTCCTGGTGATAGCGGAAGACGCGTGCAAGCTGGGTACTCGGCGTGAACATCCGGATGCTGGCAGCGATCCGCGATGAATCCATCTCTTCATGAGCGATTGCATCGCGAACATTGATGAAGCGATGTACCAGTCTTTCCACCATGTCGGCTCTCGAATCGCTTCGCGGAACCAGATACCCCGACTCGGCGTCTCGAATGACGGCTTCGAGCTGCGGCAGGTGCGTGGCGATCACGGGGCGGCCGACAGCCAATGTCTCAAGAACAAACCGCGGCATTCCTTCGAATTCCGATGTCAGGATTCCTGCATGTGCGGATGCAAGGGTCGCGGCCATGCCAATTGCGTCCTTGAATCCATGGCGGACCGTGATGTCTTCGATCGCGGAGAATTCGGGGTATCGGTGCGGATCGCTGGTTCCGATGTAGTGAAACTCTACCTTATCCTGCATCAGCTGACGCAGGCGACGGATCGTCTGAAACATCAGGGGCGGATCTTTGAACTCGTCGAGGCGCCCTGCAAAAGCAATCCGGAATGGCGCGGTGTCGTGAGGCAGGGCGCGCGGCTGGAAAATATCGGTATTGACCCACGTCCACAGTGTATCGATCTTGTCCCTTTGCCGTGGATACTCCTTTTGGAGCCGTTCGGTAATGTACGGATTAACGCACAAAAACTTCGCGCTGGTCGCCATGGCGAAGCGCTCGCCCGCGTTGTGGACAAACGAGTATCTGCGAAGCAGCGAGTCCATCTGTAGTTTCGGAACGCCTTCGCCGTGAAGCATCTGGATAAAAGGGAGGCGAAGGATAGCCGGCAGCCAGGAAAATTCCACGCGGCGCAAGTCGATCGAGCATCGCCTTGAACGGATATGCTTCGAGACCAAGCCGAAGTTGCGCAGGAGAGCTACGAAAAATTGACCGGTGAGAGATGCTCCGATGGAACGGGCAGCTTCACGCGCCTGACTGTCCGAATAGCGCAAGATAGGAAGAAAATCGAACGTGCGGCCTCTGAAGGTAAGTTTGTGAATTTCGCCGGGTTGTAGATCCCCGATCGAATCAACGCCGATGAAAAGAAGATCGGTGTCGGTCGGGTGGAACGTGATGAAATCCCGGATGTAGGTTTCGAGGCCGCCGACTTTCTCTCCGCGCGGATCAAATGGATGAATCAGGCAGATCTGATACCGCGGGAGCGAGTGGTGAGAATTGCGGGCGCGCTGGGCCAGTGTAACCGAGGATATCATGCCGCTTTCCTTGTCCTGGCGTTTACGATCTGTGGAATGCTGCGCGCCACCAAACGGGGAACGATTGTCATGCAACGCGCATAACGGGGCGCCATGCGACGGGGATCGCGCAGCATCCGCCATGCCCACTCAAGGCCAATCTTCTGGGTGATGAGCGGCGCGCGGTTCTGTGTGTGGGCAATGAAATCCAGAGCAGCGCCGATGCAGAGCAGCCCGACGCCTGGAAGCCTGTCAAGGCAGCGGGCAGCGAAGATTTCCTGTCGCGGTGCGCCGAGTGCGACGAAGCAGAGTCTCGCGCCTGAATTTCGGATTCCTTCAATCGCGCGATCAGCTTCGTCCGAATAGGGATCAAAGTTTTCGCCGGGTGCGTAATAGCCGGCGATCTGAAGCCCCTTGAATCTGCTCGCCAGCCGTCTTGCAGTTCTGTGAAGTGTCAGGCGATTGGAACCCAGCAGATAGACAGGAATATTCTTGCTTCCCGCCCGCTCGCAGAGAGGCGCGACCAGATCGGCGCCAGTGGTTCGTTCAATCTTCGTCCCCGCGAGTCGTCCGAGTGCCACGATGGGAAATCCATCGGCAGTGACGAAACGGGCGCGGCGATAGGCGGCGCGGAAGTCCGGTCGCTGTTGCAACTGTGCAACGTGATCGAGGTTCAGAGTACAAACGCTGAAGCTATCGCCAATCTGGGCTGCCGACACGATTGACGACACCGCTTCCGGTATTGAGAGAATGTTGATGGCGATCCCATCAACGATCATATCGCGCGATTCGTGTGCCTGCGATTCCATCATGTCGATCCCCCATGACGATGTGGCCAAGTAACGTTTGCTTAAACATCGACATCATTGGCGACGACGATGGGAACTCTGCGCGCCGAGTGTTTGTTCTCGAGCAGCACAGTCACGAAATCGCACCATTGCGACGCAAGGATGGCGTCACGCTCTTGAAATCAGAAAGAGAATGAAACCAAATCATTCTCGCAGCGGAGATCTGCCATGCATGTGAAAATTTCGCGGCGACGGGCGATGTCCGTTCTCGCTGGCGCGGGAGTTGCAATACGCGGTGTCCCATCATTCGCTGCCAAGGATGAAAGCCTAGGCGGAATTGCGGCAGCCAATGGATTCGTATTTGGAGCCGCGGCTGGACCTGTGATCGACAAGGATCTTGCGTATCGTGAGCTCTATACGAAACACACGCGGATCGTGACGACCGATGTAGCCATGAAAATGGGCACGATCGCGCCGCTGTCCGGCCCCATGCGATTCGAGAGTGCGGATCGTTTGCTGAAATTCTGTGCAGGCAACGGGATCCCGATGCGCGGGCATTGCCTCATTTGGAACGAATGGGTTCCCGCATGGGTGAAGAGGATGGACACGACGGAGCGGCGAATATTCTTTGATCGTTATATTGAAGAGGTCGTTGGCCGTTACGCCGGAAAATTGCAGTCATGGGATATCGTCAATGAGCCGTTCTGGCCGGGTCATAAGGCGCCCGGCGGATATCGGCTCGGTCCCTGGTACGACGCTTTCGGGACAGATTATGTCCGGCGGGCATTCGAGCGCGCGGCACTTGTGGACAATAAAACGAAATTTGTACTGAACGAAGCGCAGACGGAACGGGATGATGATGTCGGCCGGGCTGTTCGCGAAGGATTGCTGCGTCTGGTCGACGAACTGAAGGACGCCGGCGTTCCGCTCCATGCGGTCGGGCTGCAGGGACATCTTCAGCCGCGCTACCCGCACGACGAATCTCGCTTTGCCGATTTCGTGCATGCACTCGCCGAGCGCAAAGTCGATATCTACATTACGGAGTTTGACGTTCGTGACGATACGTTCCCCGACGATATTCCGAGCCGAGACGCGATGATCGCGGAGACGGGTGAGAAGTTCCTAAACACCGTATTACGCATTCCGGCAGTGAAGATGGTGATCGCGTGGGAGTTGTCCGATAACTATTCCTTCTATACCGACGCAGCAAGGAAGAAAAATCCATTGGCCGAGCGGCTTCCCCGGCCGTTGCCGTTTGACGATGCCATGCAAAGAAAGCCGCTGTGGTTTGCGATGGCGCGCGCATTCAGAAATGCAAAACGGGCATAAGCTACCTAGTTACGAGCTGGATCGTTGTGGTCGCGCGCGGAACATCTTGAACACGGCCGGCGCGTAAAGCAGGGCAATCGCAGCGACGTATGATGTCCCGCCGGTCGCGATATGAGCGGCCATCGTGGCAATATTCTCGGCTTCAGGCATGAGCCGCAGCAGGCAACCCATTGCGATGGTCGCCAGGGCAATGCGGAGGAGGTGGCCCAGCGGCAACCTTAAGCCGAACTGTGAGAAGCCGATTGTGAAACTGGCAACCGCGGCCGCCGAAGCCGCGATGACCGTCGCGACCGCACCACCGACAATTCCCCAATACCAGATGAATGCAAAGCTCAGTGCTACGGTCACCGACGCGTCGATGCTTGTGACGGCGATCACCAGTCGGGTGCGGCTATGCAGGAGAAATACCTGATCGCCGAAGTGGGCGCGGAGGTTTCGTATGGCTCCCGCCAAAACAGCGAGCGGAAGGACGGCGAGCGTAACCTGTTGAAAGGGTGCCGCGATCAACAGGTGAACAATTTCGGAGCGTAGCATGTAAATGCCGAGGATGCTCGGTGCGAGAACGGCAATGAGAAGTGCGCTGTTGTCGGAGAGTTGCTGCATCGCGGCTTTGCTGCCGCTGTCCTCCATGCGTTTCACGGCAATTGGGAAGGCAGCCGCCGTCACCAGCATCGCAGCAACGGCGGCGGCCCGCTGACCGAGGCCATAACCGACGGCGAACAACCCCGCGGCCGCGACGCCCAGCATATCATTAATGACAAAGCGTGACGCATTGAGGCCAATCCAGCTGAGACCGCCTCCAATGATCAGCGGAATGCCGTAGTGCAAGGCGTGACTGACGATCTTGCGGTCAATAGGCCAGAGACTTCGCCCAAATCCAATCCTCGGTAGTACCATCAGCGTCGCGGCCAGCTGGGCGATGGCATAGCCGGCGAGCGGCCATTCCGGGCCCTGGCCGAGCGATTTTATCATGATCAGACCGATCAGAAATCCGGCGGCCGGTCCCACGATCTGCTGTATCGAGTAGATGCCGATCTGCTGCTGAACGCGGGCGCGTTCGCCGATGTAGAGATTGAGTGAGCGGGTGATGACATAGGCAACAGCCGCAGCCAGCAAGCTGGCGCTGGCGTCGGGTGAGATCACCAGAAACAGGATGCCGATGATCGCTAGACTTTGAATAACGACAGAGGCCAGCAGAATGACATTCTCCGTCCGGTAGAACCGCTGCGCTTCCTCGCCGCTCTGGAAACGCCCAAAGAAGCGCAAGGCATACTGCGACCACCAGGCGAGAAAGCCGATCTGGAGGAGTTCGTGGGTAGCCGTAACCAGCGTGATGACGCCAAGGGTGTGTTCGTTGACAACATGGGTCCAGACGATCATGGCGATCAATTGGAATAACGGCCCGATGATTTGCGCAGGCATGTAGAGGAGCGTTTGTCTCAAAAGCATGATCAGGCTCCCAGCCAGCGCAACGTGCGGGAAGGTGCAGCCCGCCGAACAGCAAAAAGGGCAGTGATGCTGATGAGCGCTGTTATTGTGTATGTCGCGACGAAAGCGGATACCGATCCAAACCCGCACAAGGACGCATGGTCGCGCAGTGCCATGATGACGAAGATGTGCCAAAGGTAGATAAAGTAACTTCCTGATCCGATCTCCGCGAGAAGCGGGATGCGGGGATAGAGCGCGAGAAGCAGGATGATTAGCAGTGCGGCGTAACCGAAGAAGGCGATAGAGTCATAATCCGCGGCATCGCCAATGCCGGAGATTCTGACCACGGCATAGATGAGATACGCGATCAAGGTTGCGTTGAGGATAGTCATGCGCATATCGCGCAGTGCGGGTTCGTTTCGAAGCACACCGAACAGCGCTCCGCACGCTGCAAATGAAAACCAGAAAGGAATGTCGCGCAGGCGAGCTTCCTGAATGAGTGATTCGGAGAGGCCTGCGTGCAACAGCAGCGGATCGAGATAGCTTCCAGAAATCAATCCGAATGCGATTGAGATGCCGAGAAGAATCACCA
>CALRLJ020000123.1:0-9352 GCA_943368635.1 Sediminibacterium ginsengisoli
CATCAATAAGTCTTGGTCGATGCGGGTAGATATCCTGCCTGTCCCTACGCCAACCGTGACGTTGGCCGAGCAAAGCATGCCGTGTGATACAGCCGTCATTCGGGCTGGTTCCACCTCAGAATGCGTGGCAGCAACATCGGGACACGCTGGCGATATTGCTGGTAAGCAGCGCCGAATTCAGCGATCAGATCTCGCTCTTCGAATTGCAACCCAACGAGGATATAGAGCGTGCCCATTGTTGCTAGGAGCAGATGGCCCACGGTCATCTCTGGCGTGGCCCAGAATACGATGAGAAAGCCCAGCATGATCGGATGTCTTACAATCTTGTAGAGTAATGGCGTTCGAAATTCTTGGTGAGCGGCTTTGGTTCCGCGAAGTACAGAGAAGGCCTGGCGTAGACCGAATAGGTCAAAATGATCGATCATGTAAGTCGAAGTCAGCACGATCAGCCAGCCAAGCCAATAGATGCTGGTCAACATCCATCCTCCAAGTCCGTCGAATTTCCAGACGGTCAGCGGGATCGGCTGCCATTGCCAAAACAGCAGCATCAGAAGCAGGCTGGAGAGAAGCACGTAAGTGCTGCGCTGGCAGGCTACTGGCAAAAGCTTGGCCCATCCATTTTTAAAAAACGGCCGCGCCATAATGCTGTGCGGGATAGCGAAGGCTCCGAGCAAAAGCAAGTTGATGACGACTGCTTCTGCCCAGCCGACTCTCTCGCCAATATCGATTGATTTAGGAACAAGGGTATTGCTGAAGAATCCAGGCGCGTAGAGAATTGAAGCAAGAAATACGGCGTAACTTGCGATGGCGTAAATCAGAATCAGGAGTCGTGCATACATGGCGTTCAGTCCGATGTTTTGATTGCTGTCAGAGTTAGACGGGAAGGCGGCCGTCGGCATCTGCAAACGCGATTAACTTTAGATCGCTATGGGTCGAAATCGCCAAGCAGTGCCGGCCTGCGTGAATGAGTCCCGACGTCGCGGGCTTATACCTCGGACAGCTATCATGTGATCGTCCCCTAAACGTCCCCTGGCCATGGCACGAGGTAACGGGGAGGCGCGCTCGTAAGCGTTGAGGTGGTCAATCGAAGTTGGCCGAACGCTGGGGCGGGCCGAGCGTCGGCTTCGCCGTTCTTTTCGGTCGTTTTGTTACGCGTCATGCGGCTAAAGCAAATCTTTGGGTAGAAATTGCTGCGTTGATTGCAGCCAAGCCGAAGTCCGGTCCGGCAACAGATTGCTGTGCTTCCACCTAGGAGGGTCGTCTCGATCTTCCGTGAGGAGGTAACGTACAGATGAAGCGTCTGATCGCCTCAAGAACAGGTTGTTGATCTCCAGCAAAGAACCAATGATCGTTACCCTCAAGTTCGACGAACTGAGCGCCGGGAATTCGACGAGCCAAGTCTTGTCCAGCTGCGATGCGCACGGCACGATCGTCTCTTCGGTGCATGACCATTGTCGGAGATCCGACGTGAGACAGAAGATGCCTCACATCGGTGTCACGCAATGCGTTGAGCACGGCAGAAATGCCGCCGGGGCTGGAGGCGGCGCGCAACAGGCCAGCCCACCAGGCTCGAGCCTGGAGGTCGTCGGCGAGGCTTGGTCCGAAGGTTCTGATGCCGGCGTCACGGCCCCATTCGGCAACGAGCTGATGGCGCCAAGCATCGTATTGGTTTGCCCGTAACACGTGCGGATAGTCCGGTGTCCAGGATCCTTTCGCCAATGCACCGAACAGAATAAGCCCTGCGACAGTCTGAGGTTCATCGACTGTGAACTTGATGCAGGCGGGCCCGGATTCCGAAGCCCCAAACAACACGACGCGACGTGCGCGCGCGGCGTGCAGAACAGTTCCGATATCTTCGGCTGTGGCTTCCACACCGGGAACTAAGACGTCCCGGTCCGAAAGGCCAACTCCACGGCGATCGAAGGTGATAACGCGTCCTAGCGCCATCAATCCCGTCAGAAATGATCGGGCGGATGGATGCTCCCATTGGCGCTCCACGTGTGAAACGAAACCAGGCATGACCAGGATATCGAGTTTACCACTGCCGTACGTCTGATAAGCCAGATACGCGCTGGATCCCTTGGCATAGAGCGGCGTTGCGACGGCATGAGGAAGTTGAGTTACGCCGGAATCCATGATCGCCTGGGTTGCTGCTTCAGGCGCAATCCCTAACTCGTCGTCCAGCCGCTGTGTCAATGCAGCGTAATGGTGCTCGGCGGCACTTCGATCGCCGGCAAGCAGAAGGCTGCGAATCAAGTGACGGCCGTACACCTCGCTCAGCGGGTCAAATTCAACAAGGCGAGCCGCGTAAGTCGCCGCAGCGAAATGTTCGCCAACAACATTCTTGTCCTGCACGAGACGTTCTAGATTATGCATGACGCGTCCTCTGAGTGCCTCGCGTCGGAAGAACGCCCAATCTTCGAACTGAGGACAATCGGGCAAGCTGAAGCCTGCGAGGAAGTCTTCGCGATAATGTTGGCAGGCTTCTTCTAAGGCGCCACGGTCAGAAGCTTGCTCGAACTGGCGAGAGTCGATCACGAGTGTTGCCAGTGGAGACAATCGCACGCTGGTGCGATCTGCATCGAGAACGTGTTCGCCAAGCGTTGCTTCTACTCGATGGAGCAGGCGTCGTAACCGCGCGCGGGCGATTTCATCCGGACTCTCTGGCCATAGCAGGGCGGCAAGCACATCGCGCGCGACCGCGCCTTGGTGCGCCGAGAGATAAATCAGCAGTGCCAGGCCCTTGCGCAGATTTAGTTTTGTTGGGTGGTTGTCCTTGCGGACCTCCGGGAAACCCAGCGTCTGAAGCGAAAACACAGTCATAAGAACTTCCCTGGCAGTCCGCCGAGTTCAAGGGATGATCGGGGGACGATGATAGCAGATAGAGCGGACAACTCACACTCGATCTTCGAGCAGATCGGTTTTAATGACGCGTTCTCGCGGTAGCGAGCGGTATACCGGAAGCATCTTCATGTTTTACCACCTGCTGCGGCACAGTCTTGAAGAATTTTCTATCAGCGCTGCCTTAACGCTCTTCGCATCGAATCCATCGTTGCACTTTTCACATTCTAGTCAGGCAAGGGGCCAACAATGAAAGCTGTTCTTTGCAAGACATTTACGGGTCTTGAAGATTTAAGCCTCGCCGAAGTTGAACAACCTCGGCCTGCGGATGACGAACTCCTGATCGCGGTGCATGCAACGTCGGTGACCTTCATGGACTATCTGATCGTCTCTGGCCTTTATCAGATGCGCCCACCGACACCATTTGTGCCTGGCACTGAGGCTTCCGGAATTGTTATCGCGACTGGCAGCAAGGTCACGAAATACAAGCCTGGAGATCGTGTGGCATGTGTGGCGTGGTCGGGTTGTTATGCCGAACAGATGGTCGCCAAAGAATCGAAGACCGTGATGTTGCCTCCGGATATCTCATTCGAGGTAGCGGCCACGGTCTCGTATAACTATGGAACGGCGTTCTATGCATTGATCGAAAGTGCCCGAGCACAGTCGGGGGAGACGCTGTTTGTGACCGGCGCTGCAGGCGGTGTCGGACTAGCTGCTGTGGATCTCGCATGCAGCTATGGTTTGAAGGTCATTGCAGGTGTTGGTTCCGACGATAAGAAGGCCTTACTGCACCGTTACGGAGCCCACGAAGTTATCAATTATCGCAAGGAGAATCTCCGTGAACGGATTAAGTCGATCACTGGCGGCGAAGGTGTCGATATTTGTTTCGACAATGTCGGCGGGGAAATTTTCGAGCAGATGGCGCGTCTGATGAAGTGGGGTGGTCGATTGATTCCGGTTGGCTTCGCGGGCGGTGTCATTCCTTCGGTACCCATGAATCTCCTGCTCTTGAAGAACTATTCCATCATTGGTGTTTTCGCTGGCGCATGGGCGGAGAGATTTCCAGCTCGGGCCGCACGCATGAACGATATTCTTGCAGATTTGCTGACAAGAAAGCGGATTCGCCCGCATCTCGATCGGGTCCTTCCTATGGAGCAAATCAAGGAGGCGATGCGTGATGTGGCAAATCGGCGTGCCCAAGGACGAATTGTACTCAAGCCCACTGCTGGTGGCGGTGACAAGCGCGAGGTCGTGGAATGAATCCTATTATCATTAGCAAGAATTTTTGCGGTCCTCCAAATTCAGGAAATGGAGGCTATGTGTGCGGCCGGTTGGCGCATTACATCCCAGGCAGCGCTGAGGTGACTTTGCATTTGCCTCCGCCCCTGGAAAAGCCACTTGAGGTGACCGCGAAGAGCAACGAGTCCTGGGACTTAAGTGACGGAGACAAGGTCGTGGCCTCCGGGCGTCAGGCTAATGTTGAACTCTCGCGATTGGAAAGAGCTTCCTTCGAGGAAGCTTGCGCGGCAGCCGCGCAGATGCCGATCCTATTTCAGGAACATCCGCTGCCAACATGCTTCGTTTGCGGCCCCGCGAGGAAACCGGGAGATGGATTACGCATCTTTGTTGGGCGGCTCGCTGGTCATGCCCACATAACAGCACCAGTTCTGGCGGCAACATGGATCCCGGGTTCGATGTTGATGTCGGAAGATGGTTTCGTTGCCTCTGAATTTCTCTGGTCAGCCCTCGATTGTCCCACGGGATATGCTTCCGCATACGACCCTCAACTTGGCGAGTTTGATCCAGCTCCGGTCTTGTTGGGTCGAATGTCGGTTCGGATAGCAAGCCGGCCGGTCTCTGGAGAGCGTTGTGTCATTACAGCGTGGCCAGCCGGCCGCGACGGACGCAAACGGTACGGAGAGGCTGCGGCCTATGGTGAAGACGGCTCATTGCTGGCTGTAGCGAAAGCGACGTGGGTTGCCGTGAGTCGACAAATCCAGATCGGTCAAAACTGACGTATTCGCAGACCGGTGGTCATAAGCGCTTAGCGACAAATTTTCAGCCTCTCGCACAATCCCGTTGGCCTCTGTTTCCAACGGGAAAGGAATTCCAATGCCTGTTGATCTCACAAAGCCCGCCAGAGCCACCAGAAAGCGCGAAACAGACCACATCTCGAGTCCGATGATCTTGAGATGCAGCGCTGTGATCGTTGTCCTCCATCTCGCCGGAGAAATCTTTCTGAGCAAAGCACTTGCTCAATCATCTATGCGATCGCCCTTGGTTCTCTTCGAGGCTTGCGTGAGTCAATCGACCCCATCCGACGTCTATCTACCTTTCGATTGAAAACGGGATTCTCAATATGCTCGATTTAACGACCGGTCTTGTCATAAGCGTTGCTGTTTTCGCAGGCGCATTTGTCTCTGGTCTTGCTGGATTTGCATTCTCGGCGGTGGCTGGTGCGATCCTGTTGCGTATCTTTTCGCCGCAGGAAGCTGTTCCCCTCATGATGGTTTGTAGTGTTGTGATACAGATCATCAATCTTTGGGCTCTCAGGCAAAACATTCAGTGGAGCGGCAGCATTCCATTGATTGTGGGTGGGCTTTTCGGAATTCCGATTGCGGTTCATCTGCTTCAAAACACCGAGATTCATTCTCTTAGGCTCGGCTTTGGAGTCGTTGTCACACTATATGCCGCGTATATGTTACTTCGCCGCCCGATTGCTCAAGCCGAACTGAATGTCGCAAACAAATACACTGTTGCGCTGATCGGCTTTGGAGGTGGATTGGTCGGCGGGTTGACGGCAATGCCAGGAGCCGTGCCAACGATTTGGTGTGACATGCGTGGCATGTCCAAAGGAGGGCAGCGTGGGCTTGTGCAGCCATTCATCGCTGTGATGCAGGTTTATGCGATCATTCTTCTGCTCGGACAGCAGAGCTTCTCGTCCAAAATCGCGCTCGATCTCGCCGTCAGTGCACCGGCGATGTTCGCTGGAACGGCCCTTGGCATACTTGCGTTTCGGCACGTCAACGAGTTGGCTTTTAGAAGAATCATACTTGTGATGTTGCTACTGTCCGGAGGAGCTTTGGTCCTTGCTTGACCGGACCACGATCTGGTGTTGATCGGCGCGTAGAGCTTCCGTTGCTCGTCATGGGTAGTCGTCAGCTTTGCGAATAGATGCTTCCGGCTTGACGTCAAGCGTGTTCGGAAATGACAGGCGGATCAGCAGATGCGACTCCGCCGATTTAAGCTGCCAATGGTCGTTAAGCGGCTTGCTCGCCAAGATTGATCCCAGCGGGTCCGCCAGCCACGAAATCATAATTGAAAAGTCGGATCCGGTGGCGAGAGACAATCGAACGATCAGTTTCCGGGCCCGACCGGCGAGGCTCTCCAGTCAACGGATGCATGCGTCGGCAGCAGCACCGCTGAGCCACAATCACAATCCCGTGCTTTTTGCTGTCTGCTGTGAGTTCTGGCTGGCCTGATTTGCGCGCAGGGCGGGCGGATGAGCTCAGAGGACGCTCGGAGGACGTTGGGAGCGGACAAGGTCTGCAGAGCGCCGACTCGATCGGTTGGGCTTGTGGTTACAGGTGCGGGCACCGGCTTCGTTGAACGTCTGCCGCACCCACTGAAAATCGGGGAGCTTAGGTTGTCGAAAAATCACTCGTTTAACGCGCGCAGAATGTTGTCAGCTTTGGGAGCGAGCACTGGGCTTGCGCTTCTCATGGTGATGCCAGGGTTTGCGCAAACGACCACCTACGATGGCAGTGCCGCCAATCCCAACCCTGCGCCAGGCACGACGATCGACAACGGCAGCGGCGACTCTGTTTTTTTCCGCCGAGCAACTGCGCAGCCCAACGCGGTGGGTAATGCCGGTGATGCGACGATCACTAACCACAACGGTGGTGTAACGCGCTTCCTGGACGACAGCTCCGCGAACACAGCCACCATCAACAACAGCAGTGATGGGGTGACGTCTTTCGACAACGACGCTACGGCCGGTCACGCCACCATCAATAATGGTCCGGACGGCAGCATTGTGTTCGTTGAACGGAGCACAGCTGGCAACGCTTCGATCAACAACCTCAGTGGGGGAGCCAGTACGATTTTTGCTGATGGCGCCACGGCGGGCGACACCGGCGCCGGCCCAGTTGGCGGCGCCACAATTACCAATCGTGGCGGCGGCACAACGCTATTTACCGAGGGTAGCACGGCCGGTCGAGCCGTGATCACCAATGGCCAGAATGGCACGTCAAGCTTCGCCGATCAAAGCACTGCCGATCATTCGCTCATTATCAACGACCAAGGCACGACAACATTCTCCGGCAGAAGCGGAGCCGGAACTTCCACGATCAGCAATCGTAATGGCGGTTCAACAGAGTTTAGCGAAAACAGTTCAGCCAACATCGCCGCGATCGACAACAACAATGGGCAGACCTCTTTCAAAGGCGATAGCACGGCCGGAAGCGCCCATATTGCGAACTTCGACAACGGATCGACGACGTTCTCCGACCGTAGCTCGGCCGGTGCCGCCATCATCAATGCCGACGGCGGGGGCGCTTTTAATAACAAAACAGGGATATTTTTCAAAGGAACCAGCACGGCTGGATCGGCCGGTATCAACGTCAGCAATGGTGGCGTCGCGGCCTTCGATAACAACAGCACCGCTGCTGCGGCCACGATCAGCGCTGATCAGAGCGTGGTGAGCTTCGCCGGTACAAGCACGGCTGGAAGCGCCACGATCAACGTGAAGAATAACGGGGCGGTATCCTTTTTCGAGAACAGTACGGCTACCAACGCCACCATTAACCTGAGCAATAGGGCGACGGCAGGTTTCAACGCGAACAGCACGGCGGGGAACGCTACCATCAACAATAATGGAGAAGTGGTGGGGTTCACAGGCAACAGCACAGCCGGAAACGCGCGTCTGATCAACGGTGACGGAAATCGGCGTTTCGATTTTTCCGGCACGACCGGAGCGGCCGGAGACGGCAAGATCAGCGCTGGTTCGATCGCAGGCGGCGGGACCTTCTTTCTCGGCGGCAACCAGCTCACTGTTGGCAGCAATGGCGATTCTACGACCGTCAGCGGTGTAATCGCGGATGGCGGTGTAAAAGGTGGTTCCGGCGGAAGTCTGGTCAAGACTGGTAGCGGAACGCTGACGCTGAGTGGCGCCAATATCTATTCAGGTGGCACGGAGCTGCATGGCGGCGTGCTGTCGGTGTCGGCCGACACAAATCTGGGGGCTGCCTCGGGCAGGCTGGTGTTCAGTGGTGGCACGCTCGCGACAACAGCCAGCTTCGCGACGGTGCGAGACGTGTCGTTTCAGCAGTCGGGCACGTTTGACGTTGCCGGTGGCACGGTCTTGGGTTTGACTGGCGTCATCACCGGTGCTGGCTCCTTCGTCAAGGCAGGTGCCGGCGCGCTGCTCTATGACGGCAATGGAGCGGGCTTCACCGACAACACCAATATCATCTCCGGCGCGTTGGTCGTGGGATCGGGCGCAGATCATGGCGATGCTGTACTCGGTGGATCATTCAATGTCGCGAGCGGCGGCATGCTCGCCGGTCACGGCACGGTCGGGGCGGGGGCTGGCTCCGTGGTAACGATCGCGGCGGGTGGCATTCTGTCTCCTGGAAATTCCATTGGCAAACTCACTGTTAACGGTGACCTCGCCATGGCCGCGGGCTCTCATTTGGTCGCGGAGATCAATGCGTCAGGTGCTTCCGATCGCGTCAATGTTTTAGGCACGGGTGATATTACCGGCGCGGTGCTCGACGTTTCGGCGCAGGGCGCGAAGATCGGGCGCTACGCTATCGTAACTACTGCCGGCGGTCTCGCTGGAACCTTCGGCTCAGTCACCGGGATCGGGCCGATCTCGGCCTTCGTCGGCATTACCGACAGTTACGACACCAACAATGCTTATCTCAATGTGCTCAGAGTGCGCGACTTTGCCGATGCCGGGCTGACCCGCAACCAGAAGTCTGCTGCCGGCGGTATCCAGAGCTTGCCGGGCGGCACCCCGGTCTATGATGCCATTCTATATCTGCCGACTGACGCGAATGCTCGCCATGCCTTCGACCAGGTGTCGGGCGAGGTGCATGCCTCGGCTAAGACGGCGCTGATCGAGGACAGCGGCTTCCTGCGCAACGCAGTCAACGAACGTATTCGCGCCGCCTTCGACGGCGTCGGCACCGTCGGTGGTTCGGTCGTCACCTATGAGAACGGCCGGCCACAGTCTGCCCCATCCAACACCGGTGGTATAGCGCTCTGGGGTCAAGGCTTTGGCTCTTGGGGACACGGCGGCAACGACGGCAATGCGGCCCGCCTCAATCGCTCCTCTGGCGGCTTCTTCACGGGGCTCGACGCAACCGTATTCGACACTTGGCGTCTCGGTGTCGTCGCGGGCTACAGCAACACTTCATTCAATGTGAAGGAGCGTGCTTCGTCGGGGGCGAGCGACAACTATCATCTCGGTCTGTATGGCGGTACGGTCTGGGGTGATTTCGCGTTC
>CALRLJ020000124.1:0-9326 GCA_943368635.1 Sediminibacterium ginsengisoli
ATTTGCGCAACGACCGGATGGCCACTGCGGTCGCGCCGCTTTCGCCACGCGCGCGCGATGGAGCACCTGTCTCGATGCCTTTGACGTGGACGCAGGTCCGTAGCGATCTCGATCCGATGAAATTCACTATCCGATCTGTCCCCGCCCTTGTCGGCAAGACAAAGGCGTGGGCAGATTATGATGTTGCCGGACGTTCAATCAAACAGGCGATAGCAAAGGTCGCAAAAGAATAAAATGCGATTTCGACTACCCATAGCTCGAGAAAGCGTTCTGAAAATAGAGATATATCAATAATTTAGTTCTTTGGTTGGTGCGCTCGGAGGGACTCGAACCCCCACCCTGTTACGGACTGCCACCTCAAGGCAGCGCGTCTACCAATTCCGCCACGAGCGCTAAAGATCGGCCCCGGATTCGCACCCGGCGCGGGATCAACCGGCGCCCATGTAACAAATCGAAGATGGGGGGACAAGGCCTAGGCCGATGCCAGGCAAAGGCTTTTCCGGACTATCTGTGGTCCGGTGTCCGGGGCAACATTTGCTTGACTTCGACCGCGATGCGGTTGCGGTTGACGACCACAACGCCGCTGGCAATAGGCAGGTTGTTGGCGAGCACCTTGACCTCGTCCTGCTCGGTCGCATCCAGTTCGATGATGGCGCCGCGGCTCAGCCGCATCACCTGGTGGACCGGCATCGAGGTGGTTCCAAGAACCACCATCAGGTCGACAGAGACGTTATCGAGGGTTGGCACTTTGACTTCCGCATCCACAAATGAACGATAGCTGCAGATCACCACGGTTATGGTTACCCAATGGTTAACGTGCTCCAGGCGCACCGCGAAGACCCTGCTTTGACGTCGTTTTTCGCCCTATCCGGCCCCCCGGCCGATTGGCTGGTGGCGGACTCGCCGGTGGCCTATCAGGACGCGGTCGAGGTCATGGAAAAACGAGCGGCCGACATAGCCGCCGGGAACGCTCCCGAGCTGGTCTGGCTGCTCGAACACCCCCCGCTTTACACGTCAGGCACCAGCGCCAAGGCCGCAGACCTGTTGAATGCGCAGTTTCCGGTGTTTGCCACCGGACGCGGCGGACAGTTCACCTACCACGGCCCCGGCCAGCGGGTGGTCTATCTGATGCTCGACCTCAAGCGCCGTCGTCCCGACGTGCGGGCTTATGTCGCCAGCCTTGAGCAGTTCACGATTCGCGCCCTCGCCGCTTTCAATGTGCGCGGCGAGCGGCGCGAGGATCGCGTCGGTGTCTGGGTGGCACGTCCGGAGAAAGGCCTCGGCCGTGAGGACAAGATCGGCGCGATCGGCGTGCGTTTGAAGCGCTGGGTCTCGCTCCATGGCATTTCGATCAACGTCGAGCCGGATCTGACGCATTTCTCCGGCATCGTGCCGTGCGGTGTGGAAGATCCACGCTACGGCGTCACCAGCCTCGTCGATCTGGGTCTGCCGGTGACCATGCACGATGTGGACGTGGCGCTGAAGCAGGCCTTCGAGGACGTTTTTGGAGCCTCGAATGCACCTTCCGATAAAGTCGCGGTGTAACGTCAGGCTGCCGCACTGCGCGGTGCAGCCGCCAGCTTGCCGGCAATGTAACGGCGTTCCTGCGTCAGGCCGCCAAAGCCATAAGCATCCGCGCGTGCATCATGGACGTAGATATAGCTTTCGTTGTGCAGCGGTCCGAGCAGATCATCCATCCGCTTGAAGGTTGCGGCAATGAAATCGGCCTTCTCGTCCTTGCTGTTGGTCCCGTCGGAGATGTGAATATCGACCCAGACACTGGCGAGCTTTTGTTCGGCGAGCGTCTGCCCGCCGGCAAACCAGTCGGCCGCATCGACCGATTGCACGATCACCGCGGTGACTTTGGGATCCTTATGCAAGATGTCAGCCGACAACTTGCTGATCGCTGACGCGATGTCGGTCTTCAACGAGGGAGCGTTACGCTGTGAGGTGTATTGGACTGTGATGAGGGGCATGGATTTTCTCCTTAGATTTACGCCGCAGCGCATGGAGAGAAACTAGACGCCGGAGCATCATATTGCTATCTTATGATTATTTATATCAATTATAACAATGCGTGATGATAAAATGAACACTCTCGATATTCCGACCGTGCAGGCCTTTTTGATGGTGGCCGAACTGCAAAGCTTCACCCGCGCCGCAGAAATCCTCGGGACGACGCAAGCCGCCGTGAGCATGAAGCTGCAGCGTCTCGAGGCGACGCTCGGAAAGCGGCTGGTCGAACGCTCGCCCCGCGCGGTCCGGTTGACCGCCGACGGTGCGGCCTTCCAGGAAAACGCAGTTGCGTTGATCGCCGCCCACGACCGGGCGCTGTCCGGATCCAATCCGGTGCTCCAGCAACTCACGCTCGGCATCAGCGACCACGCCGCCGGCCCTGAACTGGTGCCCATTCTCGAAAAACTGCGTGGTGCATCATCCTCGCTGACACTCGCGGTCATCATCGACTTCTCCCGAACGCTGCTGGATGCCTTCGATGGCGGCGAACTCGATGCCGTCGTGGTGCGTCAGGAAGGAAGCAGGCGTGGCGGGGAAACACTTTGTAACGATGACTTCGGCTGGTTCGCATCGCCCGGATTCCGCTGGGCCAAGGGCGAAATCCTGCGCGTCGCAACACTCGCCTCACCTTGCGGCGTGCGGGCCACAGCGGCTCGCGTGCTCGACAAAGCGGGCGTCAAATGGACCGAAGCCTTCATCGGCGGCGGCGTGAGCGCTGTCGCTGCCGCGGCGGCCGCAGGACTGGCTGTCGCTCCCCTCGCCAAGCGGATCGCGCCTGCCGGTATGCTCGATGTCGGACCGGCATTCGGATTGCCGCGGCTTAGTGCATCGAAAGTGATGCTCTACTCTCGCGTCAGCGATGCACCGAAGCGCGCCGCGCTGCGGATTCTCGCCGCGACCTTTCGTAAGGAAGCCGGTTCAGGCGCGAAGTAAAATCGCTCGAGCCTGCTTCATATCGTCGGCAGTACGGAAAACCGCTCACCCAGCATGCGCAGGTTCAGCATGTCATCGCTCGCAGGTTCATCGTCGATACCGGTGACGCGTGCCATGCCGGGACCGTGCTGACATTTTGCGATCAACTCGGCGACCTCATCGTCCGAACCGGACAGCACTGCTTCCACCGTGCCGTCTTTGCGGTTGCGCACCCATCCGGCAAGCCCGCACACCAAGGCTTCGCCCGCGAGCCATGCGCGGTATCCAACGCCCTGCACTTTGCCGCGAACGGTGATGTGGCGAATGACATCGCCCATCGAGCCACCTTTATGACGTTACTTCTTCAGGCCCAGAAAGTCAGCGCTACGCGCCTTGACATGCGCATCCCGCGCGACGCGGCTGGTGAGGTTTGCCGATGGCAGCCCCTGGAGGTCTTTCGGCGACGTGCCCTCGCGCAGCGCCTTGAGCGTTTCAAAAACAGCCTGCGTTGCCGCCGCGATCGGCTGATGACCCTGATTGGCGACACGAACGCGCTGGCTCGCGAGAAAGGCGGTATCGGCGAGTTCGCCGTCGGCGCTGCCCATGACGATCGGCAATTTCGTCGCAGCGGCAATCGCCTGAAGTTCGGCGCGGGTTTTCAACCCGGTGAAGAACAGCGCATCGACTCCCGCTGCTTCGTAGGCTTTGGCGCGCGCCACCGCATCGTCGATGTTGGTGATCGACGCGGCCCCGGTGCGGCCGACAATGACCAGCGACAAGTCCGAGCGACCATCGAGTGCCGCCTTCATCTTGCCGACGCCCTCGTCGATGGAAATGACCTGCGGCTTGGACTGCCCATAAGCCTGCGGCAGCAGCGTGTCTTCGATGGTCAGACCCGCAGCACCAGCCGCTTCAAGCTCCTGCACGGTGCGCCGGACATTGAGCGCGTTGCCGTAGCCATGATCGGCATCGACCAGCACCGGGATATTCCCGGCGCGGCAGATACGCCGCACCTGTTCGGCCAGTTCCGACAGCGTAATCAGCAGCAGGTCCGGATCGCCGAGAATTGTCAGCGACGCAGCAGAGCCGCCGAGCAAACCGAGCTCGAACCCGACGTCTTCGGCTATGCGCGCCGAGATCGGATCGTAAACCGAGCCCGGCCTGATGACCTCCTTGCCCGACAGGATGGCCCGGAACGCTTCGCGCTTTTCCTGCGGGACCATCAAGCCCTCACGCAAATTCGAGGATCAACGCATCGACCGCCAGCGTTGCCCCCGGCGTGGCGGCAATTTTCTTCACGACGCCATCGCGCTCGGCACGCAGCACGTTCTGCATCTTCATCGCCTCGATGACCGCAAGGGTCTCGCCCGCCTTGACGTCCTGCCCTTCGGTCACGGCGATCGAGATCACCAGACCCGGCATCGGGCACAGCACCTTCTTGCCGGTATCGGCTGCTGATGTCACCGGCATCAGACGCGCGGCGGCGGCCTCGGTTTCCGTGAACACCTGCACCGGCAACTCATAGCCCTGATAGGCGAGACGGAATCCGTTCGGCATTGGCCGCACTTGCACCGCAACGGGATGCCCCGCGATGCTGCCCTGCCAGACCGGATCGCCGGGCTTCCAGTTCGAGAGCAGCGTCACCGGCTGACCGAGCTTGCCATCGGTGCCGACCAGACGAACGACCATCGCCTCGCCGTCGCGCGCAACCTCAAGCTGAACCTCATTGCGATCAAGCCAGACCGCGCGGCGGCGTTCACGCGACACGGCGCGGCCATTCAGCTGACCGGAAATCCTCCGCTTGCGCTCGCCCAGAATGTGATCGACCGCGGCAGCAACCGCGGCGATCCGATGCGCCGTTTCACCTTCCGGCGTGCGTGGACCGAAGCCCTTGGGAAACTCTTCAGCGATGAAGCCGGTCGACAGATTGCCTTCGCGCCAGCGCGGATGATTCATCAGCGCCGACAGGAACGGAATGTTGTGGCGGATGCCGTCAACGTAAAACGCATCCAGCGCCTGCGACTGCGCCTCGATGGCGGCTGCGCGCGACGATGCATGGGTCACGAGCTTCGCGATCATCGGATCGTAGTAGATCGAAATCTCGCCGCCTTCCTGCACGCCTGTATCGTTGCGCACCGTGATGTCGCCGATCTTGCTCTCCGCAGGCGGACGGTATTTCACGAGTCGGCCGATGGACGGCAGGAAATTCCGGAAAGGATCTTCCGCATAGACGCGCGACTCGACAGCCCAACCGGTCAGCGTGACGTCTTTCTGCGTCAGCGCGAGCTTCTCACCTGCCGCGACGCGGATCATCTGTTCGACCAGATCGACACCGGTGATGAGTTCGGTTACCGGATGCTCAACCTGAAGCCGTGTGTTCATTTCGAGAAAGTAGAAGCTCTTGTCTTGCCCTGCGACGAATTCCACGGTGCCGGCGGAATCGTAATTCACAGCCTTGGCAAGTGCTACGGCCTGCTCGCCCATCTTGCGGCGGGTGGCCTCGTCGAGCAGCGGCGACGGCGCTTCCTCGATCACCTTCTGGTTGCGACGCTGGATTGAGCATTCACGCTCGCCGAGATAGATAACGTTGCCGTGCTTGTCGCCGAGAAGCTGGATCTCGATGTGGCGCGGATCGACGATGAACTTTTCGATGAAAACGCGGTCGTCACCGAATGACGCTTTCGCTTCCGCCTTGGCGAGGTTGAAGCCCTCATCGACCTCCGATCTCGAATGCGCGATGCGCATCCCCTTGCCGCCACCGCCCGCCGACGCCTTGATCATGACCGGATAGCCGATCTCGTCGGCGATCTTGACCGCATGCACACCGTCTTCGATCACGCCGAGATGACCCGGCACGGTCGAGACCCTGGCCTTGGCCGCGGCCTTCTTCGATTCGATCTTGTCGCCCATAGCGGCGATGGCGCCGGGATTGGGACCGATGAACACGATGCCTGCTGCTTCGAGCGCGCGCGGGAACGCCTCACGCTCGGACAAGAACCCGTAGCCCGGATGCACCGCTTCCGCTCCGGTCTGGCGGCAAGCCTCGATGATCTTCTCCATGACGAGATAGCTCTCGGCTGCCTGCGGCGGCCCGATGAAGACGGCTTCGTCCGCCATCTCGACATGGAGCGCGTCCCGGTCGGCATCCGAGTAGACAGCAACTGTCTTGATGCCCATCCGGCGCGCCGTCTTGATAACCCGGCAAGCGATTTCGCCGCGATTGGCGATCAGTATCTTTTTGAACATGAGATGATTTGGACCTTAAGGGCAGATTTCGGCCTGAAGAGACGTAAACCGCAATTTGGCACGCGCGGCTTGATGTAACAATTCTGTCGCGGACAGAAACTACACCAAGCTACCGCCCGGCATAGCTGTATTGACCGGCGTTCCATCCACAAGCGAGTCTCCCATGCGCCGCACCATTTCCTTCATTTCCTTCAGTTTTTTGGCGTTTTCGTCGTCTATGGCTTTCGCCCAAAACAGCCAGCCCCGCAACCTGATTCTGTTCGTACCGGACGGCCTGCGCGCGCTCAAGGTCACCCCGGAGACGGCGCCTGCGATGGCAGCCGTGCGCGACAAGGGCGTGAACTTCAAAAACCCCCATTCCCTGTTCCCGACTTTCACGATGGCGAACGCTTCCGGCATGTCGACCGGGCACTATCTCGGCGACACCGGCACGTTCAGCAACTCGATCTATACCGGCCACCCGAGCGCCATCCAGGGCGGCACGGTGGTGCCCTTTATCGAGCACGACCAGGTTCTGCGGGATGTGGATGAGCAGTTCAACGGTGACTACCTCAACGAGGAAACCCTGTTGAAGGCAGCACGCGACGCCGGTTTCAGCACCGCCGCTATCGGCAAGGTTGGCCCCACGTTGCTGTTCGATCACACCGAGCGGACGGGGACCAAGACCATCACCATCGACGATCAGACCGGCGCTGTGGACAAGGAAGGCAAGCTGATTGGCATTCCGCTGTCCGATGAAATGAAGGCTGCGCTGAATGCGGCAAGCCTCCCGCTCGCAACGCCCGGACGCGGCGACAACGGCAAAGCCGGCAATTCCAAGACCCCCGGCACCACCGTCGCTAACATCAAGCAGCAGGAATACCTCGCCGATGTCGCCAGCAAGATTGTGCTGCCGATGTTCAAGGCGCGCAACAAGCCGTTCGTGCTGGTGTTCTGGTCGCGCGATCCGGACGGCACCCAGCACAATCAGGGAGACAGTCTCAACAGCCTGACGCCGGGCATCAACGGTCCCTCATCCCTCGCCGCCATCAAAAACGCTGACAACAACCTCGCGCAGTTGCGCAAGACGCTGGACGATCTCGGCCTGTCCGCAAACACAAACATCATCGTCTCCGCGGATCACGGTTTCTCGACGATCTCGAAGGAGAGCAAGACCAGTTCGACGGTGAAGAACACCTATCCCGATACGCCGGAGGGTTTTCTGCCGCTCGGCTTCCTCTCCCTCGATCTTTCGGCGGCGCTGAAACTGCCTTTGTTCGATCCGAACAACAAAAACGCCCCCGTCGGCGATAAAACCTATCCCAAGGCCGGCAACGGCCTGCTCGGAAAAAATCCGTTGAAGCCCGATCTGGTTGTCGCAACCAACGGCGGCTCCGACCTGATCTATCTGCCGAACGGTGACCGCAAGCTTGCAAGCCGTACCGTGAAGGCGCTGCTGGAGCAGGATTATGTCAGCGGAATTTTCGTCGAGGATGATCTCGGACGTTTTCCGGGTACGCTGCCGCTGTCGCTGCTCAGTCTGAAGGGCAAGGCTGTCACACCGCACCCGGCAATCGTTGTGAACTTCCGGTCCTATGCCGTGGGCTGCGACGAACCGACACTGTGCTCGGTGGAAATCGCCGACACCATTCTGCGGCAAGGCCAGGGTATGCACGGCAGCTTCAGCCGCGGCGATACCATGAACTTCATGGCCGCCATCGGCCCCGATTTCAAAGCGGGATTTGCAAGCCAGCTTCCGGTCAGCAACGCCGACGTCGGCATAACGGCGGCGCATCTGCTCGGGCTGAACCGCAAGGCCAACGGCTCGCTGATCGGACGGGTCATGACGGAAGCGATGCCGAACGGCGTCACGCCCAAGGGCTTTACCGGAACGATCGCAGGCAAACCGGCCGCGAATGGTTTGCGGACCGTGCTGCAATTCCAGCGCGTGCTGAACCAGCGCTATTTCGATGTGGCAGGATTTCCGGGACGAACGGTCGGCCTTCCGGCGACGGTCAAGACGGCGGGCGCAAAATAGCGCCCACCGCTTTCAGGTTGCAGGCACGCTCGCCTTACATTCCGAGGTCGAGGAAGTTTGGCAGCGTATGCGCAAGAGGCATGGTCGCCGCACCGATCAGGGTGGCGATCAGCAGGGCCGCTGCCCGGTTGTTGCCGCGCGTGCCGCGCATCTGGCTCGCGATCCACTCGAGCACTTCGGTGTTGACGCCAACAGCCGTGGTGGGCGCCCAGCTCTCGATTGAGGTCGCAGGCGACAACGCAACCGAGCGAGGCGGCACCGGCAGGCCGGAAGCCGCCGCTGCGTGGTGCACAATCGCCTTGGTGAAAAGATCGTCGAAACGGCCGTCGTCACTGCGTTCGGTCGCGGCCTTGTTGATCTCGAACAGCGCTTCGGCTTCGGCACGGCTGACCGGCTCGTTGGTATTCGCCGCAGCGTTCAAAATCCGTGCGCACCAGGCGGCATCGTCCGCGTCCAGAGCGCGGGAGAAGTGTACGCGGCCGGAGGTGGTTGGCCCCTCACCGGTAATCACGCCGTCGCGCACGAATGCCAGCGCGTGGGCGGACACATCGCGGTCGGCGATGGCACCGGTTTCAATTGTCCGGATCAGGTCGGAAAGCGGAGCGGTCGAGATGAGCGAAGCGGACGTCATGTTACTTTTCTCTTTTTGTGTCCCGCAGCATTTTCATGCGGGTGTAAACGAAGCATTAAGAAAGCGATTCGGAGCTCGCTTCTTTCCTTTATGGTTGCGGATTGGTCGCACTGACCGCCCCCAAGGTTCATGCAATGACAACCGGAACTGGCGGCGGTGCGGCGCATCAAAGTCAAATTCGGGGCATTGCGAAAAAGTGAGCGGCCGACGGACAATCATGAACTTTCAGCAATCCCGCTCGAAACAGCAGGGATTTCCGGAAAGCCGCTCTCAGCGAGAAAAATGTTGTCCTTTTCGCCACACGGTTTCGTTCTGGCATCTCCGCCGCTATACCTCAGCAGCGAAATTTTCTCGCAACTCCAAGTACGTGAGGCCAAAAACATGACAATTCAGATTGGCGCGGTGGCACCCGATTTCGAGGCTGACACCACCGAGGGACGCATCAAATTTCACGACTGGATCGGGAGCAGCTGGGCTCTGTTGTTTTCACACCCCAAGGACTTC
>CALRLJ020000125.1:0-9299 GCA_943368635.1 Sediminibacterium ginsengisoli
CGACGTCTCCACCGATTCACGGCTCGACGTGCATCAGGATGCATTCGGCAACATCACCCACGTACTGACCCACGGCGCGCTCTCTGACCTGACCATCCGCGTCGAAGGCCTGATCGAAACCCACGACACCGGCGGCGTGCTGCGCGGCACCGACGAGCGCTTTCCGCCAAGTCTTTTCCTGCGCGCGACGCCGCTCACAGAAGTCAACGCCGCGATGGCGAAGTTCGCCCATGACCTGCACACCGAGGCTGCCGGCGACACGCTGGGCTTTCTTCATGCGCTGATGCTGCAGATCAACGATCACATGACGTTCGATACCGATCCGACCAACGCCGGAACATCGGCGACGGAAGCCTTCGCGCTCAAGCGCGGCGTCTGTCAGGATTATGCGCATATCTTTATCGCCTGCGCGCGCAACGCCGGTGTCCCCGCCCGCTATGTCTCGGGGCATCTGCTGCGCTCCGACGGCATGGTCGCGCAGGAAGCCGGACACGCCTGGGCGGAGGCCCATGTCGAGAAGCTCGGCTGGGTCGGGTTCGATGCGACCAACGCCATCTGCACCACCGACGCCCATGTCCGGGTCGCGGTCGGGCTGGACTATCTGAGCGCTGCGCCCGCGCGCGGCACCCGCTACGGCGGCGGCAAGGAAACCCTCGAAGTCGCCGTCAGGGTCGATCAGGCCGGACGGCAGAGCCAGAGCTGACGGCATCCGAGATCCTATATCGGCTTCATTGCGAGCGAAGCGAAGCAATCCATCTCGTTCGTGGGGAAGCTGGATTGCTTCGTTACTGGCGCTCCTCGCAATGACGGCATCTGACATGCTTCCCCAAACTGTCAAGCTCACCTCTCCGGTTGCCCCACCCGCCTCCGCCGCGTAGAAATGCGCGGTCTGGAGAGCAGTGGAGTGGATTTGACATTCGCGACCCATTTGCAGAGGGTTCGCAACGCGAATGTCAAATCCAAAACTCCACTGCAATTTATGACTGCTAGTGGTCCTTTGATTCTAACATTCGCAAAAGATCGCTGCTGAAACGGGATGCGAATGTTAGAATCGGACCACTAGTAATGACCTATTGCTGCGGAATCCTCGTTCGTGACGGTCTGATGATGATGGCCGACACCCGCACCAATGCGGGTCTCGACAACATCTCGACCTTCCGCAAGCTGCATATCTTCAACAATCCCGGCGAACGCATCATGGCGCTCGCCACCGCGGGCAATCTCGCCATCAGCCAGTCGGTGATCTCCACCCTCAACGAAGGAATTGAAAACCCTGAGACGGGTGAAGTCGAAACGCTGATGAACGCGCCGACGATGTTTCAGGCGGCGCAACGCATCGGCCGCGCGATCCGCGAAGTCCACAAACTCGAAGGCAACGCGCTGCGCGCCGAGGATATTTCGTTCGACGTGTCGTTCCTGTTCGGCGGACAGATCAAGGGCGCACGGATGCGGCTGTTCATGATCTACACCGCAGGCAACTTCATCGAATGCACCACCGACACGCCTTATCTGCAAATCGGCGAGCACAAATACGGCAAGCCGGTGCTCGATCGCGCGATTTCCTACGACGTCGATCTGTACGACGCGCTCAAGGTCGGACTGGTCTCGATGGATTCGACCATGCGTTCAAATCTCGGCGTTGGCATGCCGATCGATATTCTGCTGGTGCGTCCCGATGTCTGCAACGCAGAACTCGATTACCGCATCGAGGCGGGCGAGCCGTATTTCCACGATCTGCGTTCGCGCTGGTCGGCGGCCCTGCGCGCCGCGCATCAGAACATTCCGCGCCCACCCTATGGGAACAAGACCTGAGACCCGCCTGACTCAAATCAAAACAAGCCGCAGCAGCGGCGCTCAATAAAAGGGAGAAGAAAATGAAAGTCGCAATCGTCACCGGCGCAGGGTCTGGAATCGGACGCGCGTGCTCGCTTGGCTTGATGAAGGCCGGATTCTCGCTGGTGCTGGCCGGACGCCGCAAGGACGCGCTGGAAGAAACCGCAAAGCAAGGCAAGGATCTCGGCAAAAGCCTCGTCGTGCCGAGCGACATGACCGACCCGGCGTCGATTGCGGCCCTGTTCGCCAAGACCATGGAGGTCTTCGGCCGTCTCGATGTGCTGTTCAACAATGCGGGGATGGGCGCACCGGCCATTCCGCTCGAAGACATCAGCCTCACGCAGTGGCAGGCGGTGGTGAATACGAACCTCACCGGACCCTTTCTCTGCACGCAGCACGCGTTCCGCATCATGAAGGACCAGACACCGCAGGGCGGCCGCATCATCAACAACGGTTCGATCTCGGCCTATGCGCCGCGCCCGTTCTCCTCGCCTTACACCGCGACCAAGCACGCCATCAGCGGCCTGACGCGCGCCACCTCGCTCGACGGACGCGCCTACAACATCGCCTGCGGCCAGATCGATGTCGGAAATGCCGCGACCGAGATGACCGACCGCATGACCGGCGGCGTGCCGCAGCCGCGCGGCGACATGATGGTCGAGCCGCGCATGGATGTTCAGAACGTCGCGGACGCCATCGTGTTCATGGCGACGCGGCCGCTCGACGCCAACGCGCTGTTCCTCAACATCATGGCGACGCAGATGCCGTTCGTCGGGCGCGGGTGACGGCTCAGACCGTCAACTCCACCGTGTCGAAATCGGCGGGCAGGATGACTTCCAGCAACTCGCAATCGTCCGAGTAATCGCGGATCAGGTGCTTGATGCGCGGCGGCTGCGTCCACGAGCTGCCTTCGCGCATCAGGATCTCGCCCTGCCCTTCCAGATAGGTCTTCACCCAGCCTTTCAGGACGTAGACCATCTGGAATTCGATCCCGTGGAAGTGGAGCTTCGAGACTTCCTTCGGATCGCACGGTCCGATCAGCCGGATCACATGCGCGCGTGCGAGGCCGTGCGTGCCCTTGGCGATGCCGAGATCGCGGTATTGCGCATAGGCGCGCAGGCCGTCGGCCTTGAAATCTTCCTCGCGATAATGACTGACCACAAAACGCTGTTTCGGACGCGCCGGCTTCGCAGGCCCTCGCGCAGCCGACGCACGCGGCTTGTTCGGTTTGGCTTTCGCGCGGGAGGTGGATGCGGCGGCCTTCTTGCGCGGCGCTGATTTTTTCACAGCGGCAGAACGTGCCGCTGCTTTCAGCGGCTTGCTAGTTTTCGTCTTGGCGGACTTTGCTTTCGCGGATTTTGTTTTTGCCAGTTTTGTTTTTGCCAATTTTGTTTTTGCCATGCGTGCCTCCCTTTTGGCCCGCTGCACCCGTTGATGCTGCGCGGCCCCAAGGAGGTTATCCATTGCCCGCCGTGCCGACAATGCGGCCGGCGGACCTTTCAAAAGTCCGTGCGTCAGTGCAGCCGGAACAGTCCGTCGATGGCCTTGATTTCCGCCGGCTTGATCAGCTTGGAATGCGCAACGGTGACCGAGACCAGCGGCCCTTCCAGCTTGTCCTGCCAGAAGGCGAGAAAATCCTTCAATGCCGGAAAGTTCGGGAACAGGTCGTAGTTCTGCCAGACGTAGGATTGCAGCAGCCAGCGGTGATCGGGGCGCCGGTACAGAATTTCAGCCGTGGTGAGACCGTAACCGCCAAGCATCTTTTTGAAGTCGCCGGAAACCGTGTCCTGCGATCCTGACTTCAGCGAACCCATGCCAACCTCCTTGGCGGAGGCGTTCGTCAAACGTGGCAGTCGGTCAATGGCGAACGCGCTCTCACCCATTTCAATGGGCGCGCAGATCGCGAACCGGATTCCACGTCGCGAACAAACGCGCTGTTCAAGAATCTGACGCAGTACGAAGCTTCATCACAAGCTTAAATGTTAAATAAAGTGTTGCCTTTCAGGGCAGTAGCAGCATGACGCCGGGACTGCTGACAATCCGCTGCTGACAGCGCATCGCGCGCGTGCTGATCTGGTGCGCGTCACCACGGAGCGCGGGGCATGAGCCGTTTCACGGGCGAACTCACCATCACGCAGCTTGATGTCGATTACCGGACATGGCGGCTCGAACAGCCGCTGGTCTATGAGGTCGGCGACGAGAATTCCGGCCACATGATCGAGGTGCACAAGCTGTTCGAGACCGACGGCGCATCGATCCCGCGCATCTTCCAGTCGCTGTTGCCGACTTGGGGACGCTACAGCCGCGCCGCCGTGATCCACGACTACCTCTACAACGAGCTGCGCCCCGGCACCGAGCCGCACCCCGAGGCGCCCACAAGGCAGCGCGCCGACGCGATCTTTTACGAGGCGATGGACGTCTCCGGCGTCGGCTTCTTCACCCGATGGATCATGTGGGCGGCGGTGCGTAGCTTCGGGTTTCTGGCGCTACAGGCGGCCCGCGCCACAGCCTGGAAGAACGGCAAGCCGATACCTGCCGAAGTCGCGCCACGGGCGGAGCTGGACATTGTCCGCAAGCGGCGGGGCAAATAGCCCCCACCCAGCCGCCTGCCCGGCGTTAACGCTGGGGCAAAATTTGGCAGCCGTCACATCGGACTGCCAAATTATCTGCTAGAAGCCCTTGCCCGGCGCTCGCTAGGGGCCTATGTCCGATGCAGTTCTTGGTAGCACTCGCTCATCAAGACTGCCAATTCGCAAAACCAAGCATTATCAATACATTAGGAGGACTGCATGAAATTCCGTCCGCTTCACGACCGCGTCGTGGTCAAGCGTATCGACGCCGAAGAGAAGTCCGCTGGCGGCATCATCATTCCGGACAGCGCCAAAGAGAAGCCCTCGCAGGGCGAGATCCTGTCGGTTGGCCCAGGCGGCCGCGACGAGGCCGGCAAGCTGATCCCGATCGACCTGAAGGTCGGCGACGTCGTCCTGTTCGGCAAGTGGTCCGGCACCGAGGTCAAGATCGACAATCAGGACGTCCTGATCATGAAGGAAAGCGACATCATGGGCGTCATCACCGGACTGCCCGCCGCAAAGAAGAAGGCCGCTTAAGAGCGCCCTCCCTCGATCTGAAATTCCAAATCTTCCTGACACTCAAGGAAACCCAATATGTCAGCCAAAGAAGTCAAATTCGGCGTTGAAGCCCGCGACAAGATGTTGCGCGGCGTCGACATCCTCGCCAACGCCGTCAAGGTCACGCTCGGTCCGAAGGGCCGCAACGTCGTCCTCGACAAGTCGTTCGGCGCTCCCCGCATCACCAAGGACGGCGTCACCGTCGCCAAGGACATCGAGCTTGAAGACAAGTTCGAAAACATGGGCGCACAGATGGTCCGCGAAGTGGCCTCGAAGTCGGCAGACGCTGCCGGCGACGGCACCACCACCGCGACCGTGCTGGCTCAGGCCATCGTCAAGGAAGGCGCCAAGGCAGTTGCCGCCGGCATGAACCCGATGGATCTGAAGCGCGGCATCGACCTCGCGGTTGACGCTGTCGTTGCAGACCTCGCCAAGAACACTAAGAAGGTCACCTCGAACGACGAAATCGCACAGGTTGGCACCATCTCCGCCAACGGCGACAAGGAAATCGGCGACTACCTCGCAAAGGCGATGGCCAAGGTCGGCAACGAAGGCGTCATCACGGTTGAAGAAGCCAAGTCGCTCGACACCGAACTCGACGTCGTCGAGGGCATGCAGTTCGACCGCGGCTACATCTCGCCGTACTTCGTCACCAACGCCGACAAGATGCGCGTTGAATTCGACGACGCCTACATCCTCATCAACGAAAAGAAGCTCTCGTCGCTGAACGAACTGCTCCCGCTGCTGGAAGCCGTCGTGCAGACCGGCAAGCCGCTGGTGATCGTCGCTGAAGACGTCGAAGGCGAAGCGCTCGCCACCCTCGTCGTGAACCGTCTCCGTGGCGGCCTCAAGGTCGCTGCCGTGAAGGCTCCGGGCTTCGGCGATCGCCGCAAGGCCATGCTGCAGGACATCGCGATCCTGACCGGCGGCCAGGCGATTTCGGAAGACCTCGGCATCAAGCTCGAAAACGTGACCCTGAACATGCTGGGCCGCGCCAAGAAGGTGATGATCGACAAGGAAAACACCACCATCGTCAACGGCGCCGGCAAGAAGGCCGACATCGAAGCACGCGTGCAGCAGATCAAGGCGCAGATCGAAGAAACCACGTCGGACTACGACAAGGAAAAGCTTCAGGAGCGTCTGGCCAAGCTCGCAGGCGGCGTCGCGGTGATCCGCGTCGGCGGCGCGACCGAAGTCGAAGTGAAGGAGCGCAAGGATCGCGTTGATGACGCGATGCATGCGACCCGTGCGGCTGTTGAAGAAGGCATCGTGCCGGGCGGCGGCGTCGCCCTGCTCCGTGCTTCGGAACAGCTCAAGCGCATCAAGACCCAGAACGACGACCAGAAGACCGGCGTTGAGATCGTCCGCAAGGCGCTCTCCGCTCCGGCCCGCCAGATCGCCATCAACGCTGGCGAAGACGGTTCGGTCATCGTCGGCAAGATCCTCGAGAAGGATCAGTACTCGTACGGCTTCGACTCGCAGACCGGCGAATACGTCAACATGATCTCGAAGGGCATCATCGACCCGACCAAGGTTGTTCGCGCGGCGATCCAGAACGCAGCTTCGGTTGCGGCACTCCTGATCACCACCGAAGCCATGATCGCCGAAGTGCCAAAGAAGGGCGGCGCTGGCGCAGGCGGCATGCCTCCGGGCGGCGGCATGGGCGGCATGGATTTCTAAGTCCACTCTGCTTCAAGCAGGTATCACAATACAAAACCCCGGCGGAAACGCCGGGGTTTTTGTTTGGCTATGCATCCCTTTGATTGGCGCGCCATTAAACTCAGTGTGTATCTATAAAAAGTTCGTTGACCAAAACAGATTCGCCGAGCAACTTAGCTGGACTCTTTACGCGAAAAAGCTGGACTAGGTTGCTAGCTAGCTTTTGTCGGGCGTTTAGCCAGACACATCGTTATTGTTGAGGCTTATCGGTAGGAATGACAGGGAGAGCTTATCTCTCGTCGCTCGCGCTCCTCGTCCTGAAGACCGATAACCTCTCCCTATCATTCCTACCTTTAAGGGTAAAGAGCCCATTGGTCGCCGAGCTTACTCAGCTTTTTAATGACCTAGAACTAAGTGAAGTTAGAGTTCATAGGCCATCGAAATTTGTATTTCTCTGCGGGGGATTAATTCCGCCAAACAATCAAGGTCGCGCCCAGAATTTGCGCGATTATCTGTATCGTATCCGCGGGCTTTCCCGACGCTACAACATAGTTCTCGCCGAAATCGCAACGCAGCTTTATCGCGATGGTCGCTATACGGACCTCATATCTTTTGAAGAAGATATCGCGCGCATCGCCTCAGTCGTTTTAGTTATTGCAGAAAGCGCCGGCTCACTGACCGAACTCGGTGCATTTACCGCAAATGACACAATTCAAAAATCCCTCAGAGTTGTTATTAGAGAGCATTTTGAAAGATCAGAATCGTTCATAAGATATGGCCCCATCGAACGGCTCAAAAGAATTAGACGAGCAAACCTAGCTGTCTACCCTTGGCAGACCCATGCCAACGGGATGCTGAATGTTAAATCAACGCGACCGCATTATCGCGAGATAATAAAATTTTTCCACGACCATTTTTCTGCTGTCCCAGCCTCCACTAATTTTGAGAGGCTGGGTGAAGCAAAGCTCTTTTACGTTATCTATTGGATTATTCATCTCTGTTTAGCAGTATCCGAAACAGCGCTTAATGAGTATGTGCGCCAAATAATTCCCGAAGCGACAGATGATGAGATCTGGCGAAAACTTTACTGCATGAAACTAGCCGGATGGATTGCCCAACTGGCATATCATACAAACGAATATTTTTGGGCGCTTCACAATGAAGACCCCTTTGAATACGAATTCAAAGCAGGCGTAACAGACAGAACCAGCAGCCTTCGTCGAAGGATCGTTGTTACCGCAGCATTGCGAAAGGCTGAAAAACTGCCACAGCATGTTGTAAAAGAGGCCTCAAAACCAAGAGCAGTGGGCGCACCATGAGTCTTTCGCGCGACATCATTGCAGCCTTGGGATTTAGTGGCTCTGATATTCAGCGGATAGTAAGCACTGCCCCTGCTCGCTATAAAGTTTACCAAATTCCGAAACGAAATGGCGCAGGATGGCGCACAATCGCCCAACCGTCGCGGGAATTGAAGGCTCTACAGCACTTCATTCTGCATAATAAGCTAACAGCATTCCCAGTGCATCCAAGTGCGATGGCTTATGCAGCAAACCGTAACATCAAGAAAAATGCAGATCAGCACGTCGCGGCTGATGTTCTCTTGAAACTCGACTTCACTGATTTTTTTCCATCCATAAAAGTAAGTGACTGGGAGAAATTTGCCAAAAGAGTGACCGTCAACGAAATTGATCAAAATGATATAAAGCTATACTCGCGAATTATGTTTTGGGGGCAACAAGTTCGCTCAACCGTTCCGAGGTGCCTATCGATTGGCGCGCCTACATCACCGGCACTTTCGAACATACTTTTGTATGACCTAGACGTACAATTGTGTCTTGAAGCGCAACAACAAGGCGTTCGCTACACTAGATATGCCGACGACATCACAATCTCAGGAGCGACTGAAGAAGCCGTTCTTCGTTTCGAGAAATCCGTGAAGAAAAACGTAAGGGCTCTGAAATCACCCAAGTTATCTTTCAACGAAGAAAAACGCGGCGTTTACGGCAAAGGTCAGCGGCGAATGGTTACTGGACTAATTCTAACCCCCACCCGACAAGTCTCAATCGGGCGCGACCGCAAGCGGCTCATTTCAGCGTTAGTGCATAAATCTACGCTGGGTTTGCTGAACCTGCTTGAGCGCGCTCAACTAAAAGGGCTTCTTGGTTTTACCGCAGCTAATGAGCCACAATTTTTAGGCAGGTTGCGAACAAAGTATGGCGATCAAATCATCGATGCTGCGCTGAAGTTTCATGCTCCAAAGCGGATAGACATGATTCTAGATCAACTACAGGGTTGACATTTCCCATTATGTGACTATATTCCTATCTATTCCGCCCCGTCATGAGGGGCGTTTCGCGATCGTCACGATACGCGGGGCGGGATGCGGTGGCGCGGCAGCGTCAAGCGCGAGCGAGGATGATAGGGCGTGCTCCTTACAAAAGGGGCTATGCGTGAGTCATCCGAGCGCGCGCTGACGAACCACGCTGTGCGCGAGCATGCGAAGCGGCAACGCTCGGCATGAACGTGTATCCCGCGCCGGCCCAAGTCGTGTGGTCCTGCGAAATCCGGTCTGCTCTTTCCCTCTTCAACCGGAGAGGAAAAGTACCGCGGAGACGACGGCGTCAGCCCAAGGGCGTTGCCGGGGAGAGCACGAAGCAAGCCGGAGCACCACCGCGTGCG
>CALRLJ020000126.1:0-9290 GCA_943368635.1 Sediminibacterium ginsengisoli
GGCGCTATCTCGCTGAACATTCGCCGCCGAAGGCGGTGCGTGCCGTGCTCGAAGGCAACGCACCCTACGACAAGGCGTTGTGGAAAGGTCTCGCCGAGATGGGCTTTCTCGGCGTCGCCATCCCGGAGGAATTCGGCGGTGCGGGTGCCGGCCATCTCGAGCTTTGCGTGATCGCCGAGGAAATGGGCCGTGCGCTTGCGCCGGTGCCGTTCTCATCGACGATTTATCTGGCCGCGGAAGCCATCATGCTGGCCGGCAGCGATCAGCAAAAAGCGAAGTGGTTGCCGAAGATCGCATCCGGCGAAGCCATCGGCACGCTGGCGCTGTTCGAAGGCGTCGGCAATCCGTCGCACAGGGCGATCAAGGTCTCGGCCTCGCAAGGTGCTGTGTCCGGCACCAAGATGCCGGTGGCGGACGGCGCGATTGCGGACTTCGCCATCGTTGCCGCACGCACCGGATCGACCGGGCGTGACGCGGACATCGGATTGTTCATCGTCGATCTGAACGGTGCCGGGGTGACGCGCAAGGCGCTCGCCAATCTCGATCAGGCGCACGGCCAGGCCGAGATCACCTTCGACCGCGCCAAGGCGGAACCGCTGGGGGCCGCCAGCGACGGCTGGAACATCCTGACTCGCGTGCTCGACCGCGCGGCGGTGCTGATGGCCTTCGAGCAGGTCGGCGGTGCTGATCGTGCGTTGGAGATGGGCCGCGACTACGCGCTCGACCGCGTTGCTTTCGGCCGTCCTATCGGCTCGTTCCAGGCGGTGAAGCATCTGCTCGCCGACATGTATGTCTCGGCGACGCTGGCGCGCTCCAATTGCTACTACGGCGCGTGGGCGCTTTCGACCGATGCGGGCGAACTGCCGGAAGCAGCGGCAACCGCGCGTATCAGCGCGACGCAGGCGTTCCAGCATTGCGCCAAGAACAACATTCAGGTGCATGGCGGCATGGGCTTCACCTGGGAGTTCGACTGCCATCTGTATTACCGGCGCGCCAACGTGCTCGCGCTGTCGCTTGGAAGTGCGACCTACTGGGAAAACCAGTTGATCGACCGCATGCGCTTCCGCAACGCCGTTTAATTTTGTCGTGTTTTCTTCACGCGAACCGGTACCCACTTCGCTCGAGAACACTCCTTAACAAGGATCATTCACATGAATTTCGATGACACCCCCCAGGAAGCAGCGTTCCGCGCCGAAGCCCGCGCCTGGATCCAGGCCAACGCGCCGAAGGAACTGGAAGCAGAATTGTCGCAGCCGACCGTCGGCCGCATCAAGCTGAAGAACCGCGACATCCTGGAAGAATCCAAGAAGTGGCAAAAGAAGAAGGCCGCCGCCGGCTGGGCCTGTCTGCACTGGCCGAAGGAATTCGGCGGCCGGGGTGCGACGCCGATCGAGCGCGTGATCTGGCAGCAGGAAGAAGGCTTCTACGGCAAGCTCGAAGGCGTGTTCCTGATCGGGCAGGGCATGTGCGGCCCGACCATGATGGCTTACGGCAACGAGACCGACAAAAAGAAACATTTGCCGCCGCTCGCCGCCGGTGAACACGTCTGGTGTCAGCTGTTCTCCGAACCGTCGGCCGGCTCCGACGTCGCGGGCCTGCGCACCCGCGCGGAAAAGAACGGCGACGACTGGATCATCAACGGCCAGAAGGTCTGGACCACCGGCGCGCATTTCTCCGACTACGGCATCGTCATTACGCGCACCGACCCGACCCAGCCCAAGCACAAGGGCCTGACCATGTTCTGGCTCGACATGAAATCGCCGGGCGTTGTGGTCAAGCCGATCAAGCAGGCCAACGGCCAGTCGGAATTCAACGAGGTCTATTTCACCGACGTGAAGATCCCGGACTCGCAGCGGCTCGGCAAGGTCGGCGACGGCTGGAACGTGTCGCTGACCACGCTGATGAACGAGCGCATGTCGATTGGCGCGCGGCAGTCGACAGGCTTCCCGGAACTGTTCGCGTTCTGCAACGACCTGATGCTCGAAGACGGTCCGGCCATCGACGACAAAAACGTGCGCTCTAAGCTCGCGAACTGGGCGGTCAAGGCCAGCGGCCTGAAATACACCAGCTATCGTTCGATCTCGGCGCTGTCGCGCGGCGAACGTCCGGGTCCGGAAAATTCCATCGGCAAGCTTGTTGCGGGCACCATGCTGCAGGACATCGCGACGTTTGCGATGGATCTTCAGGGTGCATCCGGTGCGTTGACCGACGCCGACAGCCCGTCGGTCGCCGGTCAGTTTCAGTCGATCCTGCTGCGCTCGCCATCGGATCGCATAGCAGGTGGTACAGACGAAATCCTGCGCAACATCATCGCCGAGCGCGTGTTAGGCTTGCCGGGTGACATTCGCGTCGACAAGGACGTTCCTTTCAACGCGATTCCCACCAAAGGACGCTGAGAGCCATGCTCGCACAAGCCGACAGCCGCGACATCGAGGTCGTGGAGAAACTCCTGGCCGCGCGGTATTCATGCCGCGCGTTCAAGCCTGAACCTGTGCCACGCGCGACCATCGAGCGTGTGCTGGCTGCGGCGCAGAAAACCGCATCATGGTGCAACAGCCAGCCATGGCAGGTTGCGATCTTCTCCGGCGATGCGGTGAAGGCGTTCGGCGAAGCGATGTACAAGGCGGCGAGCGAACGCGCGCCGCCTGTCACCGATTTCGATTTTCCGCGCGAGTATAAGGGCGTCTATCTCGACCGCCGCCGCGAAAGCGGTTTCCAGCTTTATAACGCGCTCGGCATCGCGCGCGGCGACAAGGCGGCGTACAACAAGCAGATGCTGGAGAACTTCCGTTTCTTCGGCGCGCCGCATGTGGCGATCATCACCAGCGACGAAGCGCTCGGGACTTACGGCGCGATCGATTGCGGCGGCTATGTCAGCAACTTCATGCTGGCGGCGCAGGCGGCAGGCCTCGGGACCATTCCGCAAGCGGCACTTGCGGGACATGCCGATGTGGTGCGCAAGCATCTCGGCGTCGGCGAGGAGCGGCGCGTGGTGTGCGGCATTTCGTTCGGCTTTGCGGATGAGGCGCACCTCGCCAACAGCTACCGCACCAACCGTGCGAGCGTTCCCGAGGCGGTGGCGTTCATCGGCGAATAAACCTCGCCAGAAAGAACCAGCCATGAAAGAACCAGCCATGGCGGACATGAACGCGACCGATGACGCTGCGGCCACCGAGCGGGTCCGCCGTGTCGTGATGCGCTATGCGACGGCCTGGGCTGCCGGGGATTTTCCGGCCATCCGCGACTGCTACCATGAGCAGTTCACGCTCTATTATGCGGGAAACAATCCGCTGTCCGGCGTGCACAAGGGCAAGGCTGCGTGTCTCGCCGTGCTTGAGGAATTTCGCAAGCGCACCCGCCGCAAATTGCTCAGTGTCGATCACATCATGGCGGGGCCGGAGCGCGGCGCGGTTTTGGCGCGCGAGCAGTTCAGCCATGACGGCAAAACCACGGACGCGCAGCGGCTGCTGGTGTATTCGATCTGCGACGACCAGCTTTATGAGTGCTGGGTTTACGATCAGGATCAGGCCCTGATCGATCAACTGCTGTCGTAAGGACGTGCCATGACCGAACAGCCGCTCGCAAAGAAATTCGCCGATGTTCTCGGCCGCCGGATAGCCTATCACGAGCGCGGCGAGGGCGCGCCGATCCTGTTCCTGCATGGCAATCCGACCTCGTCCTATTTGTGGCGCGATGTCATTCCCGAACTTGAGGGACAGGGCCGCCTGATCGCGCCGGACCTGATCGGCATGGGCGATTCCGACAAGCTGCCCGACGTGAAACCGGACAGCTATCGCTTCACCACCCACCGCGATCATCTCTGGGCCTTCATCGATGCGGTGATCGGGGGTGAGAAAAAAGTCCTGCTGGTGATCCATGACTGGGGTTCGGCGCTTGGCTTCGACTGGGCCAACCAGCATCGCGACCGCGTGCGCGGCATCGTCTACATGGAAGGCATCGTGCGGCCGGTCGCCGGATGGGACGAGTGGAGCGAGGCGGCGACGCCGGTGTTTCAGGGATTTCGCTCCGACAAGGGCGAGCAGATGATTCTCGACCGCAACCTGTTCATCGAACGGGTGTTGCCGGGTTCGGTGCTCCGCAAGCTGTCTGACGCCGAAATGACCGAATACCGTAAGCCGTTTCTCAACCGCGAGGACCGCTGGCCGACGCTGACCTGGCCGCGCCAGATTCCGATCGCCGGTGAGCCTGCCGACGTCGTTGCCATTGTCGATGCTTACGCCGGGTGGATGGCGCAGAACGATATTCCGAAACTGTTCGTCAATGCCGAGCCGGGTGCGATCCTGATCGGCAAGCTGCGTGAGTTCTGTCGCGGCTGGAAGAACCAGACCGAGGTCACCGTTCCCGGCAGTCACTTCATTCAGGAAGACTCAGGCCCGGCCATTGGCCGTGCCATCGCGGACTGGATCAAGGACAAGCACGTCTAGGGCTTCGTACTTGTCATGTGTTCTTCATATTGAGGCAGATCGTCGGTGATGGTGAACCACGACGCCTTCGAGCCGACGAAGATGTGCGCGGTGGGACGGATCGATGGATCGTCAACCAGCGTTCCCAAGGTGACGTGGACGAAAGCTCTCTCGCGCACGACTGAACAGAGCAGCGAGCCGCATATCTTGCAGTGCGCGTTGTGACCTTCGTCGTCACCGAAGATCAGAAGATTTTCGGTGCCTTCGGTGATGCTGAACTTGTCGCGTTCGATCCCGGCCATTGGCTTGAACGCCGATCCGGTGGTGCGGCGGCAATTCGAACAGTGGCAGTTCATGGCGTAGACAAATTCGTCGGCGACGGTGTAGTGGACTGCCCCGCACAGGCATCGCCCGGCAAGTAAGCGCTCGCGCGGAGTGCCCGTCATCGCGTCGTCTCCTGTGGCTTGTCCGAATCATCGGCTGATTCGCGCAACACGCGGCCTGGTTCCATCTCGCTAACATTCAATGAACGAAAGGCCGAACCGGAGCGCGTGGTTAACCTTGCGTTAGGAAATTGCATTGCATCTTCCACACTTAGAGTGGCGCATGATTTTTCCGCCAAGCCGCCCATACCGGCGGATCATGTGCTGGGGAGATTTCCAATGTTATCCAGCCGCGAAGCCTTTGAGAACGATGTCTGCCCGGTGGGCGACGAAATGCTCGGAAGCCTGTACCGAGCCAGCGAACATGGCCTTCCTCAACTCGTGGAATCGGTATCGTCCGATGTGAGGGCGATGCTGGCGCTGTTCTGTTACAAACGCGCGCATCTGCACGGCATGAGCCTTGCGATTGCCGCGACCTGCACGGAACGCGATCTGGTCGAGCAAGGCGGGATCGTCGGATCGACCCTGTTCGCGATGTCGCGGGAAGCGCCGTCGACGACACCATCCGCATCGTCCTACGGCAATCGCCGCAGCATCACGCTATCGACCAAGCCACTCAGCACGTTCGCCCCCGTTGCGGACGAGTTCGACGACGAAGCCGACCTCGTGGCGATGCCGGCATAAGCAACCCGCGCCGGCTTCGCGCTTATCGCGAAGCTAGGTTTGCGATCGGGCAGGTCCGCGCAGGACACGCCGTTGCGCGATCCATCTCAGCTTTGATGCGGCCCGCGCATGATCTTCAGCGCGTCCTCGACATGCCGCCAGTCCTTGGCCTGATCGAGCTTCCCGTCAGCCTCACACTCGCTGGCCCGCTGTGCCGCCTTGGCAATCGCCTGTGGCCCGTGGGTTTCCATCAGTTGCCGGGCATAGGTGTGGATTTCAGTCTCCTGCATAGCGCCAGGCTCCTTCCATCAGAGAGGTTGGATTGATTGACGCCTGACCGGGCCAATTCGTTCCCGCGATTAGCCGATGGAACCCGAGTTGAGTTCCCCCAATCCAAATCGCCGCCGCGCCATCAGGCATTCCGGATCGCCCGGCATGCAGGTGCGGCAGACCTCGGGCCGGACGGCGTAGATTCCGCACGCGGTGGAAACGCCGATCTTGCCGGTCAGCGCCGAGCAGCGGTCGCCGTCGCAGCGCATCCCGGACAGCCGGTCATTGACGAATTTTTCGGGGATGAGATCGAGCGCGTCATCGTCTTCCACTGTGAAGCGCGGCCAGTTGCTGGAGTAGGAGCAACAGGCGCCGCAGCTCTGACAGGGGCTATCGGTTGCGGTCATGAGCTTCACGTGCGCGCAGACGCATACTGTGCATGTTCTTCATCCATTGCGCCCGTAACGCGGCGCGCCGTTCGGGATACTTTTCGTCGAGGAACACCGCATCGGTCATGCGGTCGATCCGGAAGCTGCGAAAGTCCGTTCGCAATTCGCACCATGCGGCCAGCATCCGGACGGTTTCGAGATAGCCGACCGCGATCGGCCAGACCGTGCGTTCGGTGTCGCGGCCCTGTTCGTCGCTATAGCGCAACAGGACTTTCTTGCTGGCGTAAATATGCGCACGCAATTGCGTCATATCGATGCTGACCGGCTCGTCGGCCCATTTCGGCGGCGCACGGCTGGCGGGTTCGAGCGCCAGCGGTTGCAGCCGCTCCGGCACGGTGTCGACGATCTTGGCGATCAAATCCTGCGCGGCCCGCGCCAGCACCGGGTCGGCCCGGCCGGCCACCCATTGCGCGCCCAGCACCGCCGCTTCGATTTCGTCGGGCGTCAGCATCAGCGGCGGCATGTCGAAGCCTTTTTCCAGCACATAGCCGGTGCCGGCCTCTCCGCGGATCGGCACGCGCTGGCCGATCAGGGTGGCAATGTCGCGATAGATCGTGCGCTTGGAGGTCTCCAGCTCCTTTGCAATGGCCTCCGCCGTCAGCGGTTTGCGGGTGCGCCGGAGCACCTGGATGATCTGGAATAGCCGGTCGGCGCGCCTCATTCGCGGTCTCTATCTGGTCGTTTCGCAGCCCGAAGCCGTTTGCTGCTGACAGTATGGTGGCAGCAGGCGGTATCTACAAACACGCATCTTTTCAACGCGCAAAGGATGCGTCCATGATTACCCTCTACGGCATCGGCCCCGGCTTCGGCCTCCCGGAAATCAGCCCTTACGTCACCAAGACCGAGGTTCAGCTCAAGATGGCGGGCCTCGCCTACACCAAGCAGCAGGCCATGCCGGATTCCTCGCCGAAGGGGCAACTGCCCTATATCGACGATGGCGACAAGCGGGTGGCCGATTCCACCTTCATTCGCCGCCATCTGGAACAGACACGCGGCTTCGATTTCGATGCCGGTCTCGACGAGCGCCAGCGTGCGGAAGCCTGGGCCATCGAGCGGATGATCGAAAATCATTTCAACTGGGCGTTTGTCTACACGCGCTGGATGATCCCCGAAAACTTCGCCAAGGGACCGGCGCATTTCTTCGACAACGCCCCTGAAAATGTCCGCGATGCATTGCGCGAGGGCGTGCGCGGCCGGGTCGCGGAGAATATGCGGAGCGCGGGGCTTGCCCGTCACGCCCCGGAGGACATCACCGAACTCGGCGTGCGTTCGCTCTCTGCACTGTCGATGTTGCTCGGCTGGAAGCCCTATCTGATGGGCGACACGCCCTGCGGCACCGACGCCATCGTCTTCGCCTCACTGGCCGGACTGATGACGCCTTATTTCGATTCGCCGCTGCGTCAGCGCGCCCTCGAGTTCTCGAATCTAGTCGCCTATGTCGACCGGATGATGGGGCGTTACTTTCCGGAGCATCAGTGGCAGCAGCTTGCTGCTGCGGCCTGACAAGCTCCGTCTATGATGGCGGGAGCCGCAACTTCAGTTGCGCCACTTCCGCCTCAAGCTCGGCAATGCGCGCATCCCGTTCACCGACCGCCGCCGCCACATCGGCGGCGTCGAATTTCATCGGGATGTGCTGCGGGCAGTTGGTGTCCCATGCACTGATCTTGAACAAAATCGACTGCTCGGGCTTTGCCTTGTAATCCTTCGGCATCAGCGAATCCGTCAAGGCGGGATCGTCCTCGACCACGCGCGCCTCGCCCCAGATTTTGACGCGGCGGCGGTTCACGTAGTCGATCAGGAAAATATACGCCTTCGGGTTTTCGCTGAGATTACCTTGCGTGATGTATTGCCGGTTGCCCTTGTAGTCCGCGAAAGCCAGCGTGTTTCTGTCGAGGATCTTGATAAACCCCGCCGGACCGCCGCGATGCTGGATATACGGCTGACCGTCGGCGGTGGCGGTCGCCAGGAAGAAACTGGTCTGCTGGCCGATAAAGGCTGCGAGGGACTCATCGATCGCGGTCCGCCAGCCGCCGCCGTCTTCCATGTGGGCATAACCGCCGCGCGAGCCCTTGCGGGCCTGAATGGCTTTGACGGCGGGGGTAAAGGCGACATCGCTTGAATAGGTGTGGGCGCTCGTCATGGCAGACCTCTTGTGACCGGCCGAAACAATACGCCAGATGTGGGAAGCCGATGTCTTGGGATAATCACCGTCGTTGACACTTCATCATTGCAGGTTATGAAATAATGCCATGGACCGGATCGACGCCATGCGCGCCTTTGTTTCAGTGGCGGATCTCGAGGGATTTGCCCCCGCCGCCCGCAAGCTCGGGCTGTCGGCTTCGGCGGTGACGCGGCTGATCGCCAGCCTTGAAAATCATCTCGGCGCGCGGCTGCTTCAACGCACCACCCGGTCGGTGACGCTGACCGATGTCGGCGCGCGCTATCTCGAACGGGCCCGCAGGATTCTCGGCGACGTCGAGGAAGCCGAGGCGTCTGCACAGGCCGAGCGCACCCAGCCGTCGGGCAGGCTTGTGGTCTCCGCGCCCTTGATGTTCGGGCGGCTCTATGTCGGCCCGATGATGTCGGCTTACCTGAAAAAATATCCAGACGTGAGTGCTGAACTCAGGTTGTCGGACCGGATGATCAATCTGGTGGACGAGGGTGTGGACATAGCCGTGCGCATCGGACATCTGGCGGATTCCAGCGTGGTCGCGCGCGCGGTGGGCGACATGCGGCGTGTCGTGGTCGGCGCGCCGCGCTATCTGAAGGCGCATGGCACGCCGTCAAAGCCGTCCGACCTCGCCGGGCACGAGATCATCCAGTTTGCAGGCGCCAGTTCGTTGTCCGAGTGGCGGTTCACCGAAAATGGCCGCGACCTGCGCATTCCGCATGTGTCGCGCTTCACCACCAACAGCACCGACGCCGCCGTGCTGCATGCCGAGCAGGGCGGCGGCTTGGTCGGTGTGCTGGCCTATCAGGCGGCGGATTCGATCAAAGCCGGCCGGCTCAAGATCGTGCTGGCGGATTACGAGCCGCCGCCGATGCCAATCCATCTTGTGTACCCCACGTCGCGGCTGCTATCGGCGAAGGTCAGGGCGTTT
>CALRLJ020000127.1:0-9273 GCA_943368635.1 Sediminibacterium ginsengisoli
ACAGGCGCAGCTCGAAGGGATCGCCAAGAAGAACGGCTTTGCGAGCATGGACGACTACGGCGCTGTTTATGACAACGTGTCGCTGGTGATGTCGGGCATCGATCCGAAGACCAAGGCGTTCACCGAGCCGCCGGAAATGCTGAAGAAGCAGATCGCCGCGGTGCAGGCAGATGCCAAGATTCCCGCCAAGGACAAAAAGGCGATCCTCGAGGACATGAACGACGCACTGAAATCGATGGAGCCGGTCAAGTTTCCGGGCAACGTGACGCTGGTCACCAAGTATTTCGACAAGCTCGGCCCGCTGTTTCAGGAAGATGAATAAGCCGGCCGGCGCGAGATTGGTTTGAAGCTGATCGAAAACGCCGCCCCGCAAGGCGGCGTTTGTTTCCGGCATACGCTGCGCTGGGTAGTCTCACAGTCCATCGGCGGAGTTTCATGTCCATGACTGACATTTCCGAACCGGCGTGGCCGGCACTGCCTTTCATCGGTTGGCAGGACACCTGTGCGACGTTGCATATGTGGACGCAAGTGGTCGGTAAGATCCGTCTTGCGCTGGAGCCGATGGTCAATCACTGGTGGCAGGTGCCGCTCTATGTGACGGCGACGGGCCTGACGACGTCGCCGATGCCATACGGAGCGCGCAGCGTTCAGATCGATTTCGATTTCTGCCGGCACACGCTCGATATTGTCACCAGCGACCGGCGCCGCGCCGAAATCGGACTCGCGCCGATGACGGTGGCCGAGTTCTACACCAAGACCATGCAGGCCCTGCGTGATCTGGGTATCGATGTCAGCATCTGGACCATGCCGGTCGAGGTGGCTGACGCCATCCCGTTCGAGCAGGACAATCAGCACCAATCCTACGATGCCGACGCCGTGCATCGGTTCTGGCGTGCGCTGGTACAGATGGATCGCGTCATGAAGCAGTTCCGCACTGGCTTTACCGGCAAGGTCAGCCCCGTGCATTTTTTCTGGGGCAGCTTCGACATGGCGGTTACGCGGTTTTCGGGGCGCACAGCGCCGCCGCATCCCGGCGGGATGCCGAATCTCGGTGACTGGGTGGCGGTTGAGGCCTATTCGCACGAGGTGTCGAGCTGCGGCTTCTGGCCCGGCAACGGCGGCTTCGGCAAGGCCGCGTTTTATTCCTACGCCTATCCCGCACCGGCAGGCTTCGCCGACGCGCCGCTGCGCCCTCCGGCGGCATTGTTCGATACGAACCTGCAGGAGTTCATTCTGGATTATGACGCGGTGCGCATGTCCGCCGATCCCGACGCGACGCTGCTCGATTTCTTTCAGAGCACGTACGATGCAGCAGCTAATGCAGGCAATTGGGACCGCGCGGCACTGGAGCGGCCGTCAGCGCGTTAGCCGGCTACGCCGGAAACCGCCCGTCGTCGGTCGATGCGAGCGGCTTTTGCGTGACCGTCCATGTCAGCGGGCCGGGCGCGCGATCGGTGTCCGCAGAGAAACCCAGCGACAGTCGTCGATCATGCGCAGTCATCAAGCCTTCGATCAATCCGCGTAGCGCCTGCAGGCACATCGGGTGATAATCCGGAACGCCTGCGATCAATCCCCATTGTTTCTGTGTCACCGTGACCTTGCTGCTCGCGTGACTGAGATCGGCCTCGTCGCCCTGCGATTGCAGCAGCGCGAGCAGGAACGAACCGAAGCCCTGCGGGCCGCTATCGTGGATTGCCGGGAAGTTTGCCGCGATGTCGGGATAAAACTGCATCCCGATCAGGCGTCCGGTCAGGTGCAGCAGATGCCCTGCGTCATGCGGGCTGAACAGGTTGACGATCACCGGCAGCGCGGAGCGGACATACTCCATCGCGTAGTTGCGGTAGGCCTTCTCCAGCCGCGAACGCGGCCAGGTGTCGCTTGCAAGTTTCGGCGCCTGCGCCGGATCGAACAACGGGGCTTCGAGGTGTCGCACAAATACCAACCGCTCGTCGGGCACAAGATCGCGATCATACTCGTAATAAAATCCCTCAAGGCCGTTCTGACCGTCGACGGTCTGCTTGGTGCAAACGAAACCCATCCGCGGATTTTTGAACGACACGCCATTATGGGCGTGCCAGCCGCGCAACATGGCGGCCGAAACTTCGCCGGGAATTGCGCAGATCGCGGTGCCGCGCCAGACCCAGCGCGGCGGCGGATAGCGAATCCAGGCCTTGCGGTCGGACTCGCGCATATACTCGACGTTGACGCCGCCGATCTGGTTGCTGAGATAGTGATACTGCGCAGCCGCGACCGCGTGCGGTGTCTTGCTCAGGCCGAATTTCTCGATGCCGGCGAGAAAGCGCTCGTGGTGCTGGCGGCGGAAGACGCGGTAGACGAACTCGGCAGCATCTGCAGTGCTGCGCCGTGTCACCAGCGACATAATCAGGCCGGTGAAATAGGCGTGGTAGAGATCGGCGACCGCGTGCCATGCTTTGAAATCGGTGTCGTCCGCGCGGTCGCTCATCGTGGTGCCTTCAAGCGGTTCCTGAATCAAGCGGGCGGCGGAAGCGTCTTATTCACCGACGCCCGCTGCATCATCTTTTCATGGAACGCGTTGAGCTTCGGAAACGTCTTGCGCCAGCCGCAATCGGGAAAGCGGAAGTCGAGATAGCCGAGAACGCAGACGATGCCGATTTGCACGATGTCCAGCGGACGCGTGAGAACGTCGGGATGCGCCTCGAAGCGCGCAAGTCCGTCCCATGCGCGCTTGAACTGATCGTCGGCCCATTCGGCCCAGAGAAATTCCTTGGGCCGCAACATCTTCTCATAGCGGCACAGCAGCAGCGCATCGAGCATCCCCTGAATGATGGAATGATCGGTCTTGACCTGCCATTTTGCCGGTCCCGACGCCGGGATCAGCTTGCCGCCGCCGGCGAGTTCGTCGAGATATTCGGCGATCACATAGGAATCCACGATGACTTGACCGCTATCAAGGATCAGCGCCGGAATCTTTCGCAGCGGGCTGACCTTGTGCGCATAGTCCTCATTCTCGGTGACTGGAATTGCCTTGATCGGCGAAATCAGCTCGATCTTGTCGAGCAGGCCAAGCTCCATCGCCGCGATACGAATCTTGCGTGCGAACGGAGATGCCGGTGAGTAGGCCATTTTCATGGGATGTTCCTGAACGGTCGAACTGAACGGATGGTACCGGCGCGCGCGCCGATACCATCGATGCGTCGCGGTTTAAGCCGCAACGATTTCCTGACGCTGCGCGCCGAGACCGTCGATGCCGAGCGTGACGACATCTCCGACATTGAGGAACTTCTGCGGCTTCATGCCCATGCCGACGCCGGGCGGTGTGCCGGTGGTAATGATGTCGCCGGGATACAGCGTCATCAGGCCGGAGACGTAGGAGATGATTTTCGGCACGTTGAAGATCATGGTCGCGGTCGAGCCGGTCTGGCAGCGCGTCCCGTTGACGTCTAGCCACATCCCGAGCTTGTGCACGTCCGAAATTTCATCGGCGGTCACCAGCCACGGGCCGACGGGGCCGAAGGTGTCGTGCGACTTGCCCTTGGTCCACTGGCCGCCGCGCTCGATCTGGAAGTTGCGCTCCGAGACGTCGTTGCAGACCGCGTAACCCGCAACATGTTTCAGCGCGTCCGCCTCGGTGACATACTTGGCCTTGGTGCCAATGATGATGGCGAGTTCGACTTCCCAGTCGAGCTTGGTGGATTCGCGCGGCTTCTCGACGTTGTCGTTGGGGCCGCACAGGCTGGTGTTGGCTTTCAGGAATACGATCGGCTCGGACGGGATCGCCATGCCGGCTTCGGCGGCGTGGTCGGCGTAGTTCAGGCCGATGGCGGCGAATTTGGTAATGCCCGTGACCGGCGCGCCGAGGCGCGGGTTGCCATCCACCAGCGGCAAGGAGGCGGGATCGAGGGCTGCGATCTTGGCAAGCGCGGCGGGCGACAGCGCGTCGCCGTTGATGTCCTTGACCAGGGCCGACAGATCGCGAATGCGGCCTGAGCGATCGAGCAATCCGGGCTTCTCCTGGCCCACGGTGCCATAACGAACCAGTTTCATAGGCTTTTCCTCTTCGTTCTTGTCCGATGTTTCATTCGTCGGATGTTTCATGCGACAGGGCGCAGGGAAATTCAACCTCTCCCCGCATTGTGCAGCGCGCTCATTTCAGGAGAAATTGCGATCCGCGATCAATTTGAAGGTATCGCCATCGCGCACCAGATGTCCGGGGTCGTAGTGGCCGCCAAACACCAGCGTCGAGGTGTCCGCAAAGCGCGAGAACAGCATTTTCCGGGCCTCGATGGATTGGACCGGATCGGAATCCGCGGTCGACGACCAGTCGAGATGTGCCATCTGGCAGGGATGATGCGCGACGTCGCCGGTCAGCAGCGCTTGCTTGCCGTCGGACTCGATCAGGACGCTCATATGCCCCGGACTGTGACCGGGCGTTGCGATCAGGGACACCTCGTCACCGATGCGATGGTCGGCGTCGATCAGGTCGGCGAGCCCGGCAGCGACGATTGGCTGCACCGAATCTTCAAATACCGCTTTGTGCTCGCCGTCAGGGCTGTGCGCGGCCCAATGGTCATATTCCGTCTTGCCGAACAGGTAGCGGGCATTGGCGAATGTCGGCACCCACTCGCCATCGACCAGCTTCGTATTCCAGCCGACGTGATCGACATGCAAATGGGTGCAAAGAACAGTATCGATGCTGTCGGCCGGATAACCTGCTGTGGCGAGGTCATTCAGGAACGGCTTGTCCAGCCCATTCCAGACCGGCACGGATCGGTTCGCCTTGCCGTTGCCGATGCAGGTATCGACGATGATTTTGTGAGTGGGCGTTTCCACCATCCAGGACTGGACGTTGAGTTTCAGACGGCCTTCCGGATTCGCGTAATGCGGCACCAGCCAGGGCATCTTCTGTGCTTCTTCGGGTGTCGCTTGCGGCAGAATGAATCGCGTGCCGCCCGTGGCTCCGATTTCCACGATGCTGGTGATTTTCACCCGGCCTACGGTCCACTGCATCAAGTCTGCTCCCGTTTGTTTTGTGTTCTTAGCCGCCGGTTTCACCCTCGGGTCATGCCCGAGGGTGTGCTTTGCGGGTCGCGCGTTGTGCGCTTACATCGTGCCGGGGAACGCGCCGCCATCCATCAGAAGGTTCTGTCCGGTGATGAAGCCGGCTTTCGCGCCGCACAGGAACGCGCAGGCGAGGCCGAATTCCTCCGGGTCGCCGAAGCGTCCGGCGGGGTTCTGCTTGGCGCGCTGCTTCAGCAGGTCATCGACGGAAATGCCCTGTGCGTCTGCTGCCTTCTGCGCAATCGGTCCGCGAATGCGGTCGGTGTCGAACGGGCCGGGCAACAGGCCGTTGATGGTGACGTTGGCGATCACGGTCTTGCGCGCGATGCCGGCGACGAAGCCGGTGAGGCCGCTGCGCGCGCCGTTCGACAGTCCGAGCACGTCGATGGGAGCTTTCACCGCGGCGGACGTGATGTTGACGATGCGGCCGAACTTGCGCGTCATCATGCCATCCACCGTCGCCTTGATCAGTTCAATCGGTGTCAGCATGTTGGCGTCGAGCGCCTTGATCCAGTCGTCGCGGGTCCAGTCGCGGAAATCGCCGGGCGGCGGTCCGCCCGCGTTGTTGATCAGGATGTCCGGATCGGGACAGGCCTTCAGCGCGGCTTCGCGGCCCGCCGGTGTAGTGATGTCGCCGACAACTTCAGTCACCGTCACTTTGGGGCTGGCCTTGCGAATGTCCGCCGCGGTCTTGGCGAGCGCCTCTGCGCCACGCGCGGTGATGGTCACATGAACGCCTTCGTTGGCCAGCGCGATGGCGCAGGCGCGTCCAAGTCCCTTGCTCGCTGCGCACACGATCGCACGCCGTCCTGAAATTCCGAGATCCACTGATTTACTCCTGCTCTTGTTGCTTTTCGTAGTTGGTAGCTGCTGCCGTCATGCCCGATATGGGCATCGGGCACAATCAATGCAGACGCATCTCTGCCTTGATCATGTCGGCGGCCTTTTCGCCGATCATAATGGTCGGTGCGTTGGTATTGCCGCCGATAACATCCGGCATGATCGACGCGTCCGCGATGCGCAGGCCCTCGATGCCATACACTTTAAGGGTTGGATCGACCACGGCCATCGGATCGTTGACGCCCATCTTGCAGGTGCCGACCGGGTGATAGACCGTATCGGTTCGCGCACGCAGCGTGTTGCGGATGTCGTCATCGGACTTCACGTCGGCGGTGAAGGCGTCGGATGTCTGGATCGCCTTCAGCGCAGGCGCATCGAGCAGACGCTTTGTTGTTTTGAAGCCCGCGACCATCGCTTCGAGATCGTCGGGATCGCCGAAGAAATTAGGATCGATGGCCGGCGGCTGCATCGGATCGGCGCTTTGCAGCCAGACGCTGCCGCGGCTTTTCGGCCGCAGCAGGCAGACGTGGCATGAAAAGCCGCTGCCAAAGAACGGTGTCCGGCCGTGATTGTTCACCACCGCCATGCAGAAGTGCAACTGGATGTCGGGAAGCGCGAGATCCGGTCGGGTTTTGAGAAACCCGCCGCATTCGGCAATGTTCGATGTCATCGGGCCGCGCCGTTCGCGGCGATACTGGAAAATCGACTTGATGATCCGTCCGATGCCTTTGAGTGTTAGGCCGGTGAAGTTCGGCAGATCGGAGCGGAAGCCGAACACGAAATCCGGATGATCGTGCAGGTTCTTGCCGACGCCGGGCAGGTGATGAACCGATGCGATGCCGTGTTTGGCGAGTTCCGCCTGATCGCCGACGCCCGACAGCATCAGCAGTTGCGGCGTCTGGAATGCACCGAGACCAAGGATCACCTCGCGCCGTGCGCTGATCTGTTTGGTATCTTTGCCTTCCCGGTACTCAACGCCGACCGCGCGCTTGCCCTCGAACAGGATGCGCGTGGCATGGGCGCCGGTGATTACATGCAGGTTCTTGCGCGTCTCCATGAACGGATGGATGTAGCCACGCGCAGCACTCCAGCGTTCGCCGTTTTTCTGTGTCACCTGATAGACGCCGAGGCCTTCCTGTTCCTCGCCGTTGAAATCTTCGTTGATCCTGAATTGCGCTTCGCGCGCAGCTTGCAGGTAGATGCCCTGAACCGGGTTGTCGCTCTGGAGTTTGGTGACGCTGAGCGGCCCGCCCTTGCCGTGATATTCGCCGTCGAGTTCGCTGTTGTCCTCGGATCGCTTGAAGTAGGGCAGCACGTCCGCATAGGACCAGCCGGTGTTGCCGAGCGAGGCCCAGCGGTCGTAGTCCGCTTTGTGGCCGCGGATGTAGCACATCGCATTGATGGACGACGATCCGCCGAGACCCTTGCCGCGCGGCTGATAGCCGATGCGGCCGTTGAGGCCGGGCTGCGGCACGGTGTTGAACGACCAGTTGTTGACCGGGCCTGAGACCATCAGGATCAGCGCGCCGGGTGTGGTCACGACCCAGTTGTCATCCTTGCCGCCGGCTTCCAGCAGCGCGACCGAAACATTGGGGTCTTCCGACAGGCGGCTTGCGACGGCACAGCCGCCGGAGCCTGCGCCCACAACCACATAATCGAACGTATCCGGCATCGATTTCCCCCAAGCGAGTTTTTACGCCGGCATTGATGCCGGTCGCGTTGTTCTTTCGAAAATCTACGACATGAAACGCAGCAGCTTGATCAGGCGCGCGATCTTGCCGCCGTAAGGCGGATAAAGATCGGCAAGCCGGTTGAACGGTGAGCGATAGAACACCGGCTTCATCTTGCTCAAAGTTCGAAAACCCCATTCGCCGTGATAGGCGCCGATGCCTGATGCGCCGACGCCGCCCATCGGCTGGTTGGCTTGCACGAAATGAAACAGGCAATCGTTGATCGTGACGCCGCCGGAGACTGTGCGCGCCAGTACCTCGTCGCGCGCGGCATCGTCTTTGCCGAACCAGTACAGCGCCAGCGGGCGGTCATTGGCATTGATATGCGCTATCGCGGCGTCGGTGGTATCGCAGGCGAACACCGGCAGGATCGGTCCGAAAATCTCCTCCTGCATGACTTTCATGTCCGCAGTCGCGCCGCCGATGAAGGTCGGCGGAAATTTTCGCTTTGTTTTCCACGCAAGATCGTCCGGCTTGGCTGTCTGCACGATCTTCGCGCCGCGCGCGGCTGCATCCTGCACGAGGCTTTCCAGCCGGGCGTAATGCTTGTCGGAGACAATCGAGGTGTAGTCCTTGTTGTCGGGACTGGTGCCGAACATGCGTACAACCGCGCTGTTCGCCTTAGTGACGAATTCATCGACACTGCCGCGCGCGATCAACACGTAATCCGGCGCGATGCAGGTTTGCCCCGCGTTCATCAGCTTGCCGTAGACGATGCGCTCGGCAGCTTCTGCAATGTCGGCGGAACGGTCGATGATGGCAGGGGACTTGCCGCCGAGTTCGAGCGTGACCGGCGTGAGATTGCGGCCAGCAGCTTCCGCCACCATCCGCCCGACGCGGGTCGAGCCGGTGAAGATCAAATGATCGAACGGCAATGCTGCGAACTGTTCGGAGATGTTGCCGTCGATGCCGGTCACCATCAGCTCGGTGTCGTCGAACTTCGCGGCGATCAGCTTTTGCAGCAGCGCGGAAAATCGCGGCACCAGCTCGCTCGGTTTGATCATGACGCGATTGCCCGCCGCGATCGCTGCAATCGCCGGCGCAAGGGTGAGCTGCAGCGGATAATTCCACGGCGCGATGATACCGACCACGCCGAGCGGCTGCGGCAGTAGTTTGTTTTTGGCTGGGAAGTATTGCAGTTCGGTCGCGACGTGTTTCGGCGCCATCCAGCGGCTGAGATTTTTGGTCGCGTGCTTGATTTCGGCGAGCACGAACAGCGTCTCGGCGATCAGCGTTTCGGTCTTGGAGCGATTGCCGAAATCGGCTGAAATCACCTCGTCGAACTGGGTTTCATTCTCCACGACCAGCGCACGCAGCCGCGCGAGCCGGTCGCGGCGCTCTGCAAGGGTGGGTTCCGCAGTGCGCGACAGCGCCAGCGCGCGGTGGAAAACGTCCTCGATGCCGCCGGCAGCGGGGTTTCTCACGGCTTGATTCATGGGTTTCCCCGGATTTCCTCGCGGCCGGCATTTTGTGTGCCGGACCCTGTTTTATCTTGCCCCAAGGCTGATCTTTCACGGTGCTGTTGGCAAGCCCGCCAGCGGTGTTGGGCGAGGAAACGCCCCAACATCAGGTGCTTGGAGGGCCGTCATAAAATCGTGAAAAAGATCGCCCGCAGGCCTTTCCAAAGCGGGATGCCGTTGGTACATACCCCTCGCACCATGGG
>CALRLJ020000128.1:0-9241 GCA_943368635.1 Sediminibacterium ginsengisoli
GGCTTCGCGTTCGGAGAGCCGATTGACGCCGACGCCACGATCCGGCTTTTGACCGGCGAGAAGGTGCCGCAGCCACGCAACCGCCGGCAGAGCATCCGCAAGCTCACGACGCCGACGCCAGCGACCCAGCCTGCGACCGTGCCCGGCCCCGGATCGGCGTAAGTTCAATCAACGCGATCCCTCATCCTGAGAAGCGCGCTTTTTGGGCGCGTCTCGAAGGATGAATGAGGCCGCGAAGATCTTTCCACATATCCTCATGGTTCGAGACGCGTGAAGACGCGCTCCTCACCACGAGGTTTCAGTCGTTCGGTATGGCGATTAAACTCTAGGCGTGGCCGGCTTCATTCGACAGCATCGCCAGATCGATGCCAATTTTGTCCAGCGCGCGCTGATATTTCTCCTCGGCATCGAGGCCGAAAATCAGATCGGGATCGGCGGGGCAATGCAGCCAGCCGTTGTGCTGGATTTCGTTTTCCAGCTGGCCCGGCGCCCATCCGGCGTAACCAAGCGCTAGAATGGCATGCTTGGGACCGGAGCCGGCAGCGATGGCTTTGAGAATATCCAGCGTCGCAGTCAGACAGATGCCGTCATCGATCGGCAGTGTCGCATCCTTGATGAAGAAATCGCTCGAATGCAGCACGAAGCCGCGGCCGGTATCGACCGGCCCGCCTTTGAGAACGCGCATGTCCTCGGCGCTGCCGGGCAGCTTGATCTGATCGGCCTTGTTGATGATGTCGAGTTGCACCAGCAATTGCGGAAAGTCGATGCTGCCCGCCGGACGGTTGACGATGATGCCCATGGCGCCTTCGGAGGAATGGGCACACATATAAATCACCGAGCGGGCAAAGCGCTCATCGTCCATCACCGGCATGGCGATCAGCAACTGACCGTCGAGATAGCCAGCACCGGACATCTCGCCTTCAGCCACGATGTGGCCGCCAGCAGGCTTTCCGGTCTTCTTGCGCGCGGCCTTCATTCGCGGACGACTCTCATGCTGTTTAACCATCCTGATATTGGGTGCCTATTCTGTCAATCAAGCGCGGCTGCCGAAGCAGCGCAAAGTTTGGCCGTGAAAATGACTGGATCACAGGCAATTCAGTGGCTCACAGGGATACCACCCTGTAAGGACGTTCGATGACATTCATGGTTCCCGTTCGCGCAACCTCCAGCATTGCCCTCGCCGCTTTGGCTTGCCTCGCACCCGTATGCGCGAGCGCGCAGGACGCCTCGCCCTGGATCAAGGATACTTACTCCGCGGTGCGGCTGATCGCCGGTTCGCGCAGCGGTAACGTGCTGCTCGGCGGCATCGGCTTTCAGTTGCAGCCGGGCTGGAAAACCTACTGGCGCACGCCGGGAGATTCCGGCGTACCGCCACGGATCGATTTTTCCAAATCCGACAATATCGAATCCGTCAAAATCCTCTGGCCGATACCGACGAAATTCCCCGACGGCGCCGGAGGCGTCTCGTTCGGCTACCACAATCAGGTGCTGCTGCCGCTGCGGATCATTGCAAAGAGTCCTGACAAGCCGGTGACGCTACGCGCCGCAATCAACTACGCGGTGTGCGAGAAGCTCTGCATTCCGGTCGAGGCGGAGGCGGAGCTTCCCATTGTCAGCGTCGCCAGCACCGAGGACAGTGCCATCGCCGCAGCCCTCGAAACCGTGCCGAAGCCCGCCAAGATCGGCGATGCTTCACCGCTCGCCATTCGCGATGTGCGGCGCGAGGGCAAGCAGGTTGTGGTCGATGTCGTCGTGCAGGATGACAAGACTGCGGCCGGCAAGAGCAAGGACGTCGAGCTGTTTGCCGAAGGCCCGACGCCGGACTGGGCATTGCCGGTGCCGAAGCTGATCAAGCGCGAAGCCGGCGGCGTTCAACGCTTCGCCTTCGATCTCGATGGATTGCCGCCGGGCGCTAGCCCCGAGGGCGCGATATTGAAACTGACGGTTGCCGGACCGGGCGCTGCCTATGAGGTCAACGCGTCGCTGCCCTCAAACTGAAATCGCACCGCAGCAGACCGTCGCGCCGGAAAATTGCGCCCCTTCCATCCGTAAAACGTGTTCCCACCGTTGCAGAAACCGCGCTATGACACTGCATCGTTTCCACGGAGAATAGTGATGACCATCAAAGTTGGCGACAAGCTGCCCGAGTCCAAGTTTCGTGTCATGACCGCGGAAGGCCCGCAGGTCAAAACCACCGACGATATTTTCAAGGGCAAGAAGGTCGCGCTGTTCGCCGTGCCCGGCGCCTATACCGGCACCTGCCACAAGATGCACATGCCGAGCATTTTCCTGAATGCCTACGCGCTCAAGGACAAGGGCGTCGAGACCATCGCCGTCGTGTCCGTGAACGATGCGTTCGTGATGAGCGCCTGGAAGCGCGACACCGATCAGCGCGACGAGGCGGTTTTTCTCGCTGACGGCAATGCCGAATTCGCCAAGGCGATCGGCATGGAGCTGGATGCCTCCGGCAACGGCCTCGGCATCCGCTCCAAGCGTTACTCGATGCTGGTGGACGACGGTACGGTGAAGATTTTCAATCTCGAACCGAACCCCGGCAAGGTCGAAGTGTCCGGCGGCGACACGCTGCTCGGACAGCTTTAAAAATCTGCGTCATTGCGAGCGAAGCGAAGCAATCCAGAGTGACAAAAGACTGGATTGCTTCGTCGCTTCGCTCCTCGAAATGACGGTTGTGGTCGACCGACAACGCCGCCCTACCGGTTCTCCGCCAACCCATCGCGGGCAAGCTGATCGGCACGCTCGTTCTCGGCGTGGCCGGCGTGGCCCTTGATCCAATGCCAACGCACGTCGTGCGGCTTCAGCGCCGCCTCGAGCCGCTGCCACAGATCGGCATTCTTCACCGGCTTCTTGTCGGCCGTCTTCCAACCGTTACGTTTCCAGTTGTGAATCCATAGCGTGATGCCCTGACGCACATACTGGCTGTCGGTGGTGAGATCGACCGACGCAGGCTTTTTCAGCGCTTCCAGAGCAGAGATCGCCGCCAGCAATTCCATCCGGTTGTTGGTCGATGGATTTTCGCCGCCCTTCAACTCCTTCTCGACATCGCCGAAACGCAGGATCGCACCCCAGCCGCCCGGCCCCGGATTTCCGGAGCACGCGCCGTCGGTGAAGATCGTGACATGCGGCAAGCTCACGCGACGAACCCGGACTGTTCGACACCGTAATCGCCGATGCTTTTCACGCTCTGGTGAAACCGAAGCTTGCGGACATATTCGAGCGGGTCTTTCGGCTTGACCATCGCACCGGGCGGCACGTTGAGCCAGTCCACCAGCCGCGTCAGCAGAAAACGCATCGAGGCGCCGCGCGCCAGCAACGGCAGCGCGTCCTGTTCGGCGGCGGAAAGCTTGCGCTCACGCGTATAGGCATTGAGAAACGCGCGCGCCTTGGTGACGTTGAAGGAGTGATCGATCTCGAAGCACCATGCGTTGAGACAGATCGCGACGTCATAGGCCAGCATGTCGTTGCAGGCGAAATAGAAATCGATCAGCCCGGACAGCTTGTCGCCGAGAAACAAAGCATTGTCCGGAAACAGATCCGCATGGATCACGCCTTGAGGCAAATTGTTCGGCCAGTACTGTTCTAGATGATCGAGTTCAGCACCAAGCAGCGCACGCAATCCGTGCTGCACGCCATCCGCGCGGTCAGCCGCCTGATCGAACAGCGGCCGCCAACCTGAGACTGACAGCGTATTGGCGCGCGACATTTTGAAGTCCGCGCCAGCAAGATGCATTTTTGCCAGCGCCTGACCGATACCTGCGCAATGCACTGCATTCGGTTTGCGCGGCCACACCCCTTCGAGAAAATCGATGATCGCGGCGGGCCGCCCCGCCAGCGTGCCCAGCGCTTCGCCGCTTTTGGTGACGACGGGTTGCGGGCAATTGATCCCGTGCTTGGCGAGATGCGCCATCAGTCCCAAGAAGAACGGCAGGTCGTTCACTGCGACGCGCTTCTCATAGAGCGTCAGGAAAAAATAACCCTTGCTGGTATGCAGTAGGTAATTGGAATTCTCGACGCCTTCGGCGATGCCCTTGTAGGACAAAAGATCGCCGATCCCGTAGGGGACGAGAAATTCCGCAAGTTCTTCGGCGGTGACGTCGGTATAAACCGCCATAAGAAGTCTACTCCGCCGCGTCGTGCCGCAACGGACGAGGCAGCGGGAAGAATTCGTTTTCTTCCGCGGCGGACACGGTCTCGACGCTCAGTTTGTAATGAGCGGCAAATGCATCCATGATTTCTTCGACGATGACCTCCGGCGCCGAGGCGCCCGCCGTGATACCGAGCGTCTTGATGCCCTCGAACTTCGACCAGTCGAGTTCGGAGGCACGCTGCACCAGCACCGAAACGCGGCAGCCTTCGCGCTCTGCAACTTCGCGCAAGCGCTGCGAGTTCGACGAATTCGGCGAGCCGACCACAATCATGGCTTCCACTTGCGGGGCGACCTTCTTCACCGCGAGCTGGCGGTTGGTGGTGGCGTAGCAGATGTCTTCCTTGTGCGGGCCGTCGATGTCCGGGAAACGCTCTTTCAGAACAGCGACGATTTCCGCGGTGTCGTCGATCGACAGCGTGGTCTGGGTCACGAAGGCCAGCTTCGAGGCGTCCTTCGGCTGGAACGTCCTTGCCGCATCCATGGTCTCGATCAGGACGACCGCGCCCTTCGGCAGCTGGCCGAGGGTGCCGACCACTTCCGGATGGCCGGCATGGCCGATCAGGATGATTTCGCGGCCGCGCTTGAAGTGGATCGCCGCCTCGCGGTGAACCTTGGTCACCAGCGGGCAGGTGGCGTCCAGGGTGAAGAAATTACGCTTGTCCGCCTCGTTGGGGATCGCCTTCGGCACGCCGTGGGCGGAAAACACAACCGGGGCGTCGGTCTGGGGAATTTCGTTGAGTTCCGCGACGAAAATGGCGCCTTTTTCGCGCAGGCTTTCCACCACATAGCGGTTATGCACGATTTCGTGACGGACATAGACCGGCGCGCCATAGAGCTTCAGGGCGCGTTCCACGGTATCGATGGCCCTCACCACGCCGGCACAGAACCCCCGAGGGGAACAAAGCACGACCGAGAGCAGGGGTTTTTGAGCGTCAGGGGTCATTTTTAAGCCGGAATCAAGCATTTGGAGCCAATAAAAAGCGACTTGGGGCCGCCTTCCCCTTTCTGTCAAGGGCGATCAAAACCATTGAACGGTCCGCCCTCACCGGACTATATAGGGACGAATTCCCGTCATCACCGATGACCAGACAGCTTTACCCCCCAAAAAATCTGGCGGGCGAAGCGTAAAGGAGATTTGCCATGAGCAATGCACCGCTGATGCCGAAGGCGACTGCCGTGTGGCTGGTTGATAACACCGCTTTGACCTTCGACCAGGTCGCCGAGTTCACCAAGATGCATCCGCTGGAAATCCGCGCCATCGCGGACGGCGACGCGGCGCAGGGCATCAAGGGCATGGACCCGATTTCGACCGGCCAGCTCTCCCGCGAGGAAATCGAAAAGGGCGAAGCCGACCCGGACTATCGCCTGAAACTCGGCGAATCCAAGGTGATCCTGCCGGCGCAGGCGAAGAAGAAAGGCCCGCGCTACACCCCGGTGTCGCGCCGCCACGAACGCCCGAGCGCGATCCTGTGGCTGGTGCGCAGCCATCCTGAGCTGAAGGACAGCCAGATCATGCGCCTGGTCGGCACCACCAAGACGACGATCGCCAGCGTGCGCGACCGCACCCACTGGAACGCCTCGACGCTGACGCCGATGGACCCGGTGACGCTCGGCCTGTGCTCGCAGATCGAACTGGATTTCGAAGTGCAGCGTGCGGCCAAGGAAAAGCCCGCAACCACGCAATATGGCGGCGCGACCCTGCTGCCGGCCTCGGAGACCACCCGCAAGGATGCCGAGCACGAAGCCGCCGCGACCACCGAAAAGCAGCGCGACGACATGAATGTCGACGCCGTGTTCGCCAAGCTGAAGACCATCGGTGGCAAGAAGGCCGAGGACGAATAAGCTTTTCGGGATCATGCCCTTATTAAGTGGGCATGATCTTTCCGAAAACCGGTTTCCACGTTTCGGGATCATACCTCAAACGGGGCATGTCGTAAGCGCCGGATGAATGGTAAAGGAGTGTGATGCGCAACCGCCTCACGCTCCTTTTTCTTTGCGTCCTTTGTGGCGCCGCCCTCACAGCTTTGGGAGGAACCCCGGCGCGCGCCGACAAGATCGTCGACCCCAAGACGGTCGCGCCGGAATTCCGCGAAGCGGCGGAAAAGCGCCACGCCGAACAACTCAAGCTGATCGAATGCAACAACGCAGCCAAGGTCGCGAAGATTCAGCGGCGCGACATGGCGCAGTATGTTGCCGAGTGTTTCGATAAATGAGCTTGTGAGCGCTTCGCCTTGAAGCCCGGTTCAACCTCATTCGTCGTCCCCGCGAAGACATCGGGTTCGCGTTTGGCAAACCACCCCACACGCTTGTGCGGCCTCGCGGCGCGACTGAACGCGTCCGAGGTGTGACGTGCTCCGCGCAGATGCGCGAAGGCGATGGAGCCTCGGGAGGCGCCGGGGTGTTTGCGAGACACCCGTAAGGCGAACCTTGCGATCGGTCCGCCTGCGCAGTCTTGCGAGGACCGCGCGCGCCAAATGACTTTGGCGCTGCGCCTCCCGGCGCTCCACCGTCGTCACGTCGCGTCCTCCCGCCGCTCATGAGACGGCAGAAGACAAATAGGAATATAATCCTGAATCCGGTTTGTCAAGATATCGGATCGGTCATTGTCTATTTAAACCCTCATTCTCGCGAGCCGACGGAGTCGGAGGTGACAACTTGGGGCGAGGACGCGGCAAGGGCACGATACCGGGCAACAAATTTACCGGACCATTCTCCATCGATTGAATGGACGTGGCCACCGTTTGAGGTGCCGGAAAAGCTCTGTATTCAGGTATCTTAATGTTTTCTTTTTGGGCGGCTGGGCGAGGCGCGGCTGATTGCGTTTCGGATGACTTCGTCGGAGCAGGATGACGTAAGAAAATTCGATCCTGCATACCAGGAACAAAAAGCAATTGGCTCGCTCCAAGGAGCGTCGAACATGCGAAGAAACAAACCGTCGGCCATCGTTTAGCAGTTTTGATGTAAGAAATCGCCTTCGGCAACTCCAGCGACGAATTGTGTAGAACTCCAATTACGTTGCAGAGCCGGTTCGCAGCTTCAGGGTTAGAGCAATGAATCTTGCAATTCAATCCACCTACAGAAGACAAATGCAGTTCACCGTACAAGCATACGGGAAGCTGCTTGTTGGAATTGAATCTGCGATCAGGTCCACCCTTCTTGTTTACATAGCGCCACGTATAGCCAACAATCGGCGCGTCGGCAGGCGGCCTCTCCTCCTCGATAAATTTGGTGCGTGAGTTTAGTACGTTCAACTGTTGATAGGGAACGGCCGCAACCGAACCATTTGCGACAATCAAGGCCGCGTCCGGAAAAAGGTAAATCTCTTCCTTCCCGGACTTTAAAGCAGGGAATACCGGCCCTCTACGGATACAGGTCGGCCGATCCAATCCTATCTGAATTCGTTTGCGCTGATTTAAAACCGTCGCTCCGGCGTTTCTTTTCCAGTCCGCCGTATTGCCCTCCGCTTGTACCCTCCAAACGGAGTTGCAAGAAGCCAAGTCGTTAAAAGAATCGCCCAACGCACTTGCTATCTGGCTTGCTGCACCCTGCGGCTCGTAAGTAATTTTCACGGACCGACGATAGCGATCAATCGCAATGGCAAGCGGTATGCATATCGTCGCATACAGGGCACTTAGCGACTGCCAAAGTTGATTTCCGTGAACAAGCGCCAGTACAAAAAGCAATACACTGATAAGCAGAACAAGGGATGCAAATTGAAGCCTACGGTTTGCGGCATTCAGTATCGGAGCTAATTCGCTCGTCGAGAATGCATTTATCTTTTCTGCAGAAGCACTCTCAATCGGACGAAGCGCTGGCTCCCCAACTCCTATTGGCACCTCAGTTTCAGATTGAGATGAATGATCGAAAAATTCCGGCACGTTCGGGCGTGAATTTGAATGAGGCGTATACTGAGACCACGAGAGGCCTGTGCCGGGAATACCCGCGGTTACCCGCGTCCCCTTCGATCCTACAGTGTAATGAAATCCACGAGGGCCAAGGGACACCGACGCCCCGCTGCCGCTCAAGTTCAAACGAACGCCCGGCAGTATTTTGACTGATCGACGAAACCGAAATCCCATCTCGTAGCGCCCCTGCTACGAAGAATTGTGGTAGCAATTTTACTCATCTACAAGTGAAAGTTGCCCCTGAAGGAACACGAATTTCCTACTTTCCCTTCATTCCGCCGTTCTTCGCGGCCTTCCGCGCATCCGCAATCGCCAGCTTGAACTGCTCTGCGGTCAGCCCGCCGGGAACGCGGAAGGTGCCGACCACAAATGCCGGTGTGCCGCGAAAGCCGAAGGCTTCGGCCTGAGTATTATTGCGCTTGAGCAGCGCATCGATGGCGGCCTTGTTGGCCGCGAGATCGGTCTTGGCTTTGGCGACATCGACGCCGGCCTGCGTCAGCGTCTCGTCGATCACCGACTCGGTGAGGCGTCCGACCTTGCCCATCAACGCGCGATGCGCGGCCTCGTACTTGTTCTGATATTTTGTGGCCAGCACCAGCCGCGCGGCATATCCCGACGGATCGCCGAGGATCGGCCAATCCTTCAGCACCCGCCGTACCTTGCCGTCTTCGCGCACCACCTGCTCGACCACCGGCGAGATCTTCTTGCAGTAGGGACACTGGTAATCGAAATACTCGACAATGGTGATGTCGCCTTTCGGATTTCCGAGCACGGGAATCTCGGGATCGCGCAGCACCGCATCCTTGCTCAACACGTTGTCAGGCGCGCCCTGCTCCTGCGCCGGTGCGGTGCGTGCAGGCTCGAACGCGAGCACCAGCACGGCAAGCATCACCGCCACAAAACCCAGAAAATATCGCGTCGCGAATTTCATGACGATCAGCTTTCAAAACCGGAATACGGGGCGTCAGGCCTTCTTGAGAAATTCCGTGCGCAGCACCAGACCCTTGATCTTGTCGGTGCGGCCCTCGATCTCATCCTCATTGTCGGTCAGGTGAATGTTCTTCACCACCGTGCCACGCTTGAGACCGCTCGACGAGCCCTTCACCTTCAAATCCTTGATCACGGTAACGCTATCGCCCTCTTTCAGCTCGGTGCCGTTGCTGTCCCTGAC
>CALRLJ020000129.1:0-9199 GCA_943368635.1 Sediminibacterium ginsengisoli
CGGCTGGTTTCTCGCCGTCGCCAACCTGGCTCTCGCGGTGGCGCAATTCGCCGAACCGGTTCTGTTCGGTCGCATCATCGATGTGCTGTCCGGAAAGCCTGCCACCGACACGCTGTTCGGGAGCGCGATCACTTCGCCCTGGCCGCTGCTCGGCGCATGGGTCGCGTTCGGACTGTTCACCATCGGCTGCAGCACCATCGTCGCCCTGAATGCGGACCGTCTCGCGCACCGCCAGCGTCAGGAGGTGCTCACCGGCTACTTCGAGCACATCATGCAGTTGCCGCTGACATTCCACACCGGCACCCATTCCGGGCGGCTGATGAAGGTGATGCTTCAGGGCACCGACGCGCTGTGGCGGCTGTGGCTCAGTTTCTTCCGCGAGCATTTCGCATCGATCATGTCGCTGATCGTGCTGCTGCCGCTGTCGCTGTATATCAACTGGCGGCTTGCGAGCCTGCTGTTCGTGCTGTGCATCGTGTTCACGGTGCTGACCACGCTGGTGGTGCGTAAAACCTACGGCCTCCAGATGGAGGTCGAGGAGCATTTCGGCAATCTCGCGGCGCGCGCCTCCGACGCGCTCGGCAATGTGGCGCTGGTGCAAAGCTTCGTGCGTGTCGATGCCGAGGTGCAGGGATTGCGCGGCGTCGCCGACCGGCTGCTGTCGGCGCAACTGCCGGTGCTGTCGTGGTGGGCGATTGTCGCGGTCATGACCCGCGCCTCCACCACCATCACGATTCTGGCGATCTTCACCGTAGGCATCGTCCTGAACAGCCAGGGACAGGCCAGTGTCGGCGAAATCGTGATGTTCGTGTCGTTCGCAACCATGCTGATCCAGAAACTCGAACAGGTCGTCAGCTTCATCAACAACGTGTTCATGGAAGCGCCGCGCCTGCGCGAATTCTTCGACGTGCTGGATGCGGTGCCCGCAGTGCGCGACCGGCCCGACGCCATCGATCCCGGCCGCCTGCAGGGGCTGGTGGAATTTCAGGACGTCTCGTTCTCCTATGACGGCAAACGGCCCGCGGTCGAGGACGTGTCCTTCACGGCACTGCCGGGACAGACCTATGCGCTGGTCGGAGAAACCGGCGCCGGAAAATCCACCGCGATTGCGCTGCTGCATCGCGCGTTCGATCCGCAATCCGGCTTCATCAAGATCGACGGCATGGATGTGCGCGGCATGACGCTGGCGGCGCTGCGCCGGAATATCGGCGTGGTGTTTCAGGAAGCGCTGCTGTTCAACCGCTCCATCGCCGAAAACCTGCGGGTCGGTAAACCCGATGCCACCGACGAGGAATTGCGCGCGGCGGCCGAAGGCGCGCAGGCGCTCGACTTCATCGAACGCAGCGATCTGAAATTCGACACCAATGCCGGCGAGCGCGGACGGATGCTGTCCGGCGGCGAGCGCCAGCGCCTGTCGATCGCGCGCGCCTTGCTCAAGAATCCGCCGATCCTGATTCTCGATGAAGCCACCAGCGCGCTCGATGCGGTCACCGAAGCCAAGGTCAACGCCGCGCTCGATGCGGTGATGAAGGGCCGCACCACATTCGTGATCGCCCACCGCCTCTCCACCATCCGCAATGCGACGAAAATTCTGGTGTTCAATAATGGCAAGGTGACCGAAAGCGGAACTTTCGATGAACTGGTCGCGCTCAACGGCTATTTCGCCAGGCTCGCGAAGGCGCAGTTCATGGTTCAGGAGGAGGCCCGCGCGCAGGCTCCGGCATTGACGGTATCCACGGGTTCAAAGACCTGATGCCGTTCAAGAAGTTTGGATATCGCCGAATTTTGGCCCATTTCATGCTTAATTGAGCCTCAAAGCCTTTGTTCGGACGCACGCGCTCCGGTATAAGTACCGAACCCGGTCATGCATCCGATTTGACGACACGGATTGTTTTCCAACCCGCACGCAACACGCCGAGGAGTCCATGATTTCATTCGCAGCAGGCGTGCTTTCCAACATCGGAATCCGGTAGTGGTGCTGGTGTCTGCTCCGCTTCGACGCTCGACAATGCGGTCGCTTGCATGTGTGGCGGCCATGCTCGTTGCAGCCGTCGTGCTGACCGGCGCGCCGCGCATGGCGCAGGCTGAAGCCCTGCTGCTGATCGAGGCCGACACCGGCAAGGTTTTGCAGGCGGAAAACGCCACCTATCCCTGGTATCCCGCGTCCGTCACCAAGATCATGACGGCCTATGTCGCGCTCAAGGCCGTCAAGGACGGCCGCATGACGCTCGACACGCTGCTGACTGTATCGCCGACCGCCGCCGCGCAGTCGCCCTCGAAAATGGGATTCAAGCCCGGCACGCAGGTCACGCTCGATAATGCGCTGAAGATGATGATGGTGAAGTCGGCGAACGATATCGCCGTTGTGATAGCCGAAGGCGTCGGCGGATCGATCGACGGATTCTCGGCCGAGATGAACAAGACCGCGCAGCGGCTCGGCATGACGCAGACCAGCTACGTCAATCCGAACGGCTTGCCCGCCGACGGACAGATCACCTCGGCCCGCGATCTCGGCATTCTGGCGCGCGCCGTTATCCGCGATCTGCCGGAGTACGAATATTTCATGCACATCCCGGCCATCAAGTTCGGCCGCCGGGTGACCGCGAATTTCAACAAGCTGATCGGCCGTTATCCCGGCGCTGACGGCATGAAGACCGGCTTCATCTGCGCGTCGGGCTTCAATCTCGTCGCCACGGCGACCCGCAACAACAAGCGGCTGATCGCAGTGGTGCTCGGCTCGCAATCCTCGGTGCAGCGTGCGGCGAAGGCCGCCCAACTGCTCGAACGCGGATTCGGCGGCAACAAGCTGTCATGGCTCAAGCCGTCGCTCGGCACCGTCGATGCGCTGGCGCCGATCGACGCCTCGCCGCCGAACCTGCGCGACGAGATGTGCGGACCGAAACGCAAGCGGCCCGCCGCCGAGGACGAAGACGATGATGTCGGCATCAGCGCCGAGAATTCCGACAGCGGCGTGTCGATGTTCACCGCGGGTCTTCAGGCGCCCCATATCAAGGTTTCGGACCTGCTCGCGATGCCGGCTGCCGCCGCAACGCCGGTGATCGTCTATACCGGCCCGACCCGGACCGGCGATGCTGTTTTGCAGGCCGATGCCGCCGAAACCGCTGCCCAGGCAGCGTCGGTCGCCAAGCGCCGGAAAACAGCCAAGCCGAAAGTCGCCGCCAAGCCGGATGCCGCAGTGGCCGCAAAGCCTGACAAGAAGTCCGCGGCAAAGCCTGACGCCAAGCCCGCAGCGGCAAGCCCGAAGCCGAAATCCGCTGCGTTGACCCCTGCGGCAAAACCCGCCGCTGCGCCGAAAGCCGACAGGAAGCCGGACGCAGCTGCAAAGCCTGCGGCAGCAAAGCCTGCGGCAGCAAAGCCTGCTGCGGCAAAACCAGTGGCGGCAAAACCCGCTGCGGCCAGTTCCTCAGCCAAACCTGCCGCAAAACCGGCGGCCAAGCCCGCCGCCCAGCAGAAGCCTGACGCGGCCCCCCGCGGCTAACTCACCCGGCCGTGATGGTGCTTTGCAAAATTATGCATCGGCGGCGCCAGTAACCTAGAAGCCCTCCAGGCTGCGTCCTTAATACGCACAGGCTTGCTATGGCCTGCCGCTTCGCTCAATACTTCCCCCAATACCTGTAGAACAGCGCACCCCGCCTCAAGACGGGGGCCGCCAGGAAACATTCGAGGGGAGTCATCATGGAACGTATCTGGCTTAAGCAATATCCGGCTGGCGTGCCCGCCGACATCGACGTCAATCAATATCCGTCGCTGGTGGAGCTTCTCGAAGAGAGCTTCCAGAAATTCGCCGACCGCAAATCCTTCATCTGCATGGACAAGTCGATCACCTATCGCGACCTCGACGAAATGTCGGCGGCGATGGGCGCCTATCTGCAGAGCAAGGGCCTGAAAAAGGGCGCGCGCGTCGCCATCATGATGCCGAACGTGCTGCAGAACCCGGTCGCATCGAGCGCCATCCTGCGCGCCGGCTTCACCGTGGTGAACGTCAATCCGCTGTATACCCCGCGCGAGCTTGAGCATCAGCTCAAGGACTCCGGCGCGGAAGCGATCCTGCTGCTGGAGAACTTCGCCAGCACGCTGGAAAAGGTCATCGCCAAGACCAACGTCAAGCACGTCATCATGGGATCGATGGGCGACCTGCTCGGCTTCAAGGGCGTGATCGTCAATTTCGTGGTGCGCAAGGTCAAGAAGATGGTGCCGGCGTTCTCGATCCCGAGCGCGGTGTCGTTCAACGACGCGCTGGCGGCTGGCCGCAAGCTCAAGCTGAACAAGCCGAAGCTGACCGGCGACGATGTTGCGTTCCTGCAATATACCGGCGGCACCACCGGCGTCTCGAAGGGCGCGACGCTGCTCCACCGCAACATTCTCGCCAATGTGCTGCAGAACGATGCGTGGCTGCAACCCGCATTGAAGAAGCCGCCGCATGTCGAGCAGCTCTTCATCGTCTGCGCGCTGCCGCTCTATCATATCTTCGCGCTGACCGCGTGCTTCCTGCTCGCGGTGCGCGCCGGCGGCGTCAACCTGCTGATCCCCAACCCGCGCGACATGGCGGGCTTCGTCAAGGAACTGGCGAAGTATCAGGTCAACAGCTTCCCGGCGGTGAACACGCTCTACAACGGCCTGCTCAACACCCCCGGCTTCGACAAGCTCGATTTCTCCAAGCTGAAGAGCTGCTTCGGCGGCGGCATGGCAGTGCAGAAGCCGGTGGCCGACAAGTGGACGCAGGTGACCGGCGTGGCTTTGTCGGAAGGTTACGGCCTGTCCGAAACCTCGCCGACGCTGACCTGTAATCCTGCCGACACCGACAAGTTCTCCGGCTCGATCGGCATTCCGGTGCCGTCGACCTATCTGTCGATCCGCGACGACGACGGCAACGAAGTGCCGCTCGGCGAGGCCGGCGAAATCTGCGCCAAGGGTCCGCAGGTGATGGCAGGCTATTGGAATCGTCCGGAAGAAACCGCCAAGGTGATGACCGCCGACGGCTTCTTCCGCACCGGCGACATCGGCATCATGTCACCGGATGGCTACACCAAGATCGTCGACCGCAAGAAGGACATGATTCTGGTCTCGGGCTTCAACGTCTATCCGAACGAAGTCGAGGAAGTGATCGCCAGCCATCCGGGCGTGCTGGAATGCGCGGTGATCGGCGTGCCGGATGCGAAGTCGACCGAAGCCGTGAAGGCTTTCGTGGTCAAGAAAGACCCGAACCTCACCGCGCAGGACGTCATCAAGTTCGCTTCGACCGAACTGACCGGCTACAAGGTGCCCAAGCACGTCGAGTTCAGGACCGAACTGCCGAAGACCAATGTCGGCAAGATCCTGCGCCGCGAACTGCGCGACGAAAAGCCGAAGGCCGCTGCTGCGGCGAGCTGATCGTTTTATCCATCAGCCACCACAATGGCCGGGCTTGTCCCGGCCATTGCCGTCTTTAAGCCCACCGAGAGCAAGATGAACTCCGCAAGCGATAATCCCATCACCCCCTCCGACATCCTCACCTTCTGGCGCAATGCCGGACCCGACAAATGGTACGCCAAGGACGACGCGTTCGATCAGGAACTGCGCGACCGCTTCATGGGCGTGTGGGAAGCAGGACGCGACGGCAAGCTGAGTGCGTGGCAGGACACCGACGACGGCGCGCTGGCGCTGGCCATCGTGCTCGATCAGCTTCCCCGCAACATGTTTCGCGGTGACCCGAAGATGTTTTCAAGCGACGCGCACGCCCGTGACGTCGCCACGCGCGCCATCGCCGAGGGCCGCGACAAGCGCATCGATCCCGCTTTGCTTGCCTTCCTTTATCTGCCGTTCGAACACTCCGAGGATCTGGCGGATCAGGAACGCAGCATCGTGCTGTTCACCCCGCTCGGCGCGGACAGCCTGAAATGGGCGGTGCTGCATGCTGACATCATCCGCAAATTCGGCCGCTTTCCTCATCGCAACGCTGTGTTGGGGCGAACCACCACGCCGGAAGAAGCCGCATTTCTCGAAGGCGGCGGATTCAAAGGGTGACGATCTGGTTACCCGACCCAACCAAATCTTAACGAATCCTTGCTAAGGCGCACTCTGCTGCCGCCGTCGTCGGCGGACATCAGGATCGAGTGCCGTGGCCGTCATGGAAGCTGAGAGCGCGTCGGAAGCGAAGCCCGCCGGTTTGGTCGCGCGGCTTCGCCGTATCCTTGGCGGCGTGCTCACCGGCACCAGTGAAGCCTCGCTCACCAAGCGCCTCGCCGGCACCGTGTTTCTCATTCGCGTCCTGAGCGCGGGCCTCGCCTATTTCTCGCAAGTTTTGCTCGCGCGCTGGATGGGCGGCTCGGACTACGGCATCTATGTCTATGTCTGGACCTGGGTGCTGCTGCTGGGCAGCGTGCTGGATTTCGGCATCGCCGTGTCCGCGCAAAAAATCATTCCCGAATATCGCGCCGACGGACAGCTCTCGATGCTGCGCGGCTTTCTCTCAGGCAGCCGCTGGATCACGCTGGCGGCGTCCACCGCCGTGGCACTGGCGCTCGCCGGATTGGTGAAAATCCTGTCGCCGTGGATCGACATACATACCGTTGTGCCGCTGTATATCGGCTGCCTGACGCTGCCCGCCTTCGTGGTCGCCAATACGCAGGACGGTCTCGCGCGTTCCCATGACTGGATGCGCCTCGGCCTGATGCCGCAGTTCATCATCCGGCAAACGCTGATTATCGGATTTACCGCAGGGGCCGTCGTGCTCGGCATGAATCTCGGCGCAACCGATGCGATGATCGCAAGTGCCGCCGCCGTCTGGATTGCGATGCTCGGCCAGTTGATCGTGCTCAACCGCCGCCTGAAGGCCAGCGTCGCGCCCGGACCGAAGACTTACGATGTTCGCGGCTGGCTGAAAGTGTCGCTGCCGATCATGATGGTCGAAGGCTTCTATCTGCTGCTGTCCTACACCGACGTGCTGGTGCTGCAGCAATTCCGCTCATCGGAAGAGGTTGGCGTGTATTTCGCCGTGGTCAAGACGCTGGCGCTGGTGTCGTTCATTCACTACGCGATGTCGGCGACGACTGCCCACAGATTCAGCGAATATCATGCTTCCGGCGACAAGGAGCGTCTTGAGGCCTATATCGCCCACGCGATCAAGTGGACGTTCTGGCCGTCGGTTGCCGCCACCGCGGTGCTGCTGGCGCTGGGCGAGCCGCTGCTCTGGCTGTTCGGCCCGCAGTTCACCGCTGGCTACGGCATCATGTTTGTCGCCGCGATCGGATTGATCGTGCGCTCGGCGATCGGTCCGGTGGAACGGCTGCTCAACATGCTGGGTCACCAGAACATGTGCGCGCTGGCCTATGCGCTGGCGTTTGTCGTCAACCTCGTGCTGTGCGTGCTGCTGGTGCCGCGCTTCGGCGGCTACGGTGCGGCCGCAGCCACCTCCGTGGCGCTGATTTTCGAGACCATCCTGCTGTTCTGGATCACCCGCTCCCGCCTCGGCTTCCACGTTCTGGCGTGGGGGAAGAAGTAAGCCCCACGCGCCCACGATTCTCTAATGCCGAATGATCTGATCCAAAAACCGCTGCGCACTTTTCGGGATCACTCCGCCGTCCAGCCGCCATCGATCGACAGGTTCGCGCCGGTGATCTGTGCTGCATCGTCACCGCAGAGAAACAGCGCCAGCGCCGCCACCTGCTCAGAGGTCACGAACTCCTTGGTCGGCTGTGCTTCGAGCAGGACGTCGTGGATGACCTGCTCCTTGGTGAGGTTGCGCGCCTTCATGGTGTCGGGGATCTGCTTTTCCACCAGCGGCGTCCACACATAGCCCGGCGAGATGCAATTGCAGGTGATCTTGTGGGTGGCAAGCTCGAGCGCCACCGTCTTGGTCAGGCCCGCGATGCCGTGCTTGGCCGACACATAAGCCGACTTGAACGGCGAAGCGACCAGCGAATGCGCCGACGCCGTGTTGATGATGCGGCCCCAGCCGCGCTTCTTCATGCCGGGGACTGCGGCGCGGATGCCGTGAAACGCCGACGACAGGTTGATCGCGATAATCATGTTCCATTTGTCGATCGGAAATTCCTCGACCGGCGACACGAACTGCACGCCGGCATTGTTAACGAGAACGTCCACCGAGCCGTAGGTCTTTTCGCCGAGCGCGATCATGCCGGCGATTTCATCCGGCTTGGTCATGTCGGCAGGCGAATGAATGGCCTTGACCTTGAAGTCGCTCTCGATGGCCGCGCGCTCCTTCTCGATGTCGGCGGGCGCACCGAAGCCGTTGATGACGATGTTGGCGCCTGCGCCCGCGAAGGCCCGCGCATAGGCGAGACCGATGCCGCTGGTCGAACCCGTCACAACTGCTGTCTTGCCGGAAAGAGTACCCATCATTCGCTCCTGTTTACGTCTTGATATATTGCAACCCGTTTTCACACAGGTCGTATGTGACCATGCTCTCGCCGGATTGCGGCCGGTTCAGCCAGTCCGGATGAGCCATGGAGGCGTACACGTCACGCTCACCCGCCGCCCAGTGCTCGACCATTCCGAGCCGGGAGAAATCGTAATCCTTCGACGAGGCTTCATGCGTCTTGCTGCGGTAGATCAGGTGAACCACCGTCACGGTGTTTTCCTTCGCCGCCTCGTTGAGCGTCGCCACCAGCGGATCGCCCTTGAAACTCTCCGGCAGCTTGGCGATCAGTTCGCGCACCGCCTTCTTGGCGTCGTGAACCTTCTTCGCCTTGTCGGTGTTCATGCGGGTGCGGCTGGAAAAGCGGATGTCTTTTTCGCGCTCGGCCGCCTCGGCCAGCGACTGCGGCAATTCTCCCCGCGCGCTGAACAAATCGATCTGGAAAATCAGCAGATCGCTCGCGGTCTCGGCATCCAGCACATAATCCAGCGGCGTGTTGGAGGAGATGCCGCCGTCCCAGTAATGCTCGCCCTCGATCTCGATGGACGGAAATCCCGGCGGCAATGCGCCGGAGGCCATGATGTGTTCGGGACCGATTTTCTTGCCGAGTTTCTTGAACTCGACATTGTCGAAATAGCGGAAGTTACCGCTGGTGACGCCGACCGCGCCGACGCTGAGGCGTATCTTCGCCTCGTTGATGAGGTCGAAATCCACCAGCCGTTCCAGCGTCCCGCGCAGCGGCGCGGTGTCGTAATAGCTTTGCGACTGCGGACTGCCTGCAGGCCAGACAGGTGCTGGCGGAAAGCGTGGCGTGAAAAATCC